>JAEEUD010000086.1 GCA_016286835.1 Pyramidobacter sp.
ACGATGGCCCCGTGGATCTTCGATCCCGCAAAGATTACCGTCAACGGCGAACCGCTTGACAAAAAGCGTGTCTATTCCAGTTTGCTGGCGATCCCCACGGGCAAGATCGCTTCCGACGTCGGAGCCGTGATCGCTTTTGGCGTGCCGAAATCCGCGTGCAGACCCGGCGAAACGCTTGTGTTCGGCTATGATCAATACAAGGCCGAGCTGGTTGTTCCCGGCAAAAAGTGAGGCGTTCCTTTAAAAATGACAAAACACGTTTTCCGCTGCGTCATCTGCGGCGCGCGGCTTGAAGTCGACTCCCGTCCTGCCAAGTGCCCCGAGTGCGGTGCGAAGGCCTTTATCCACGAGGAAGGCGAGTCGCTGAGAAAGAAGTGCGGCTGCACAGGCTCATGCAGCTGTTGTTCGGGATGCGGCCGCTAGACCGTTTCCTCACGCTGGGCATCGAAAGCAGCTGCGACGACACGTCGATCGCGCTGCTGGAAGGCCAGCGGAAGATCCTCAGCTGGAATATCTCCAGCCAGACGGAACGACACGCGGCGTTCGGCGGTGTCGTCCCCGAGTACGCCTCGCGGATGCATCTGGAGGCCATCCTCCCGCTGACGCGCGAAGTCCTGGCCAATGCCGGCGTTTCCGACCCGGCCAGGGAGCTCGACCTGATCGCCGTCACGCGCGGTCCGGGCCTGATGGGATCGCTGCTCGTCGGCGTGATGACGGCCAAGGCCTTCGCGCAGGCTTGGGGCGTTCCTCTGATCGGCGTCAATCATCTGGAAGGGCATATCTTTGCCAACGTCGTCGATCACGAAGAGCTGGATTTTCCTTTCCTGTGCATGGTCGTCTCCGGCGGACACACCGAGATCGTGCTGGCGCGTGCGTCCGGCGACTATCAGATGCTCGGCGCCACGCAGGACGACGCCGCCGGCGAGGCTTTTGACAAGGTCGCGAAAGTCCTCGGTTTGCCGTATCCCGGCGGTCCCGTCATCGACCGTCTGGCAAAGCAGGGTGATCCCAAAGCGTTTCATTTCCCCGCCGTGCTGCCCAACATCGAAGGTCTCAATTTCAGCTTCAGCGGCCTGAAAACCGCTGCCATCAATCAGATCAACACACTGCGCCAAAAGGGCGCCGAGGTGCCGGTCGAAGATTTCTGCGCGTCGTTCCAGGCGGCTGTCGTCAGAAATCTGATCACGCGGCTAGAACAAGCTGTCGAACAGACGGGCGTAAAGTCTGTCGCTATCTCCGGCGGCGTGGCCGCCAACAGCGCCTTCCGCGACGCGGTAGCGACGCACCCGGGCTGGAACGCCTTTCTGCCGTCGAAGATGTTCTGCACCGACAACGCCGTCATGGTCGCCGCCGCCGGCTATGCGGCCTTCATGCGCGGCGAACGGAGCGACATCGGTATGGCCGCTGATCCGGCCCTTGACTTTGGAGAAGACGAGGTGATCTAGATGACCGCAAGGATCAAAAAACGCGCCCGCCGCGGCTTCACGCTGATCGAACTGCTCATCGTCATGACGATCATCGGCGTGCTCTCCGGCAGTCTGCTGCTGACGATGGGCTCGAGTACCGATAAGGCTGAGGCTACGCGCATCGTGACTGACCTCAACAGCCTGCGACTGGCTGCCGGCCTGTATTACGCCGACAACGCCGGTTCGACGCTCTCGCCCGACATCACCCGGCTGAAAGCCTATGTGACCGCGCCGGAAAAACTCAGCGGCGACCAGTACGAGTTCAAAGCAGGCGAAAACGCCGGTCAGTGGTTCGTCGGCTGCAAGATCGCGTCGCAGCCGCAGGGCGTGCGTGACAGTCTGAAAAAGATGGCCGCCAACAACGGCCTGCGCAACGGCGTCACTTCGGCCGACAACGACGTCTACGACGGCGGTGCCAGCGGCGTGTATATTCGCGTGAGGTAGCAGAAGGAAGGCTGCTGAGCGGATATCGCCTTGCTGCCGCGGTGTGACTTATGCGGCAGCCAAAAGAATCGTAAAATCAGATCCGACAGAGCGGAAAATACTTTTCCGTTCTGTCGGATACATTTTTATGCAACCGGTTTTGCGACGGCGTGTTATAATTTCCGCGGTGTAAATTTTCCGCGGAGGTGCTTTTGATGGCTCAGAAAAATCTGGTGTACGGCGTAGACGACGTTCCTTCTTTGCCTATCCTGCTGCTGGCGGGCGCGCAGCATGTGCTCACACTGTTCGGCGCGACGACGCTGGTGCCGCTGATCTTCGGACCGGCGATGGGCATGGATCAGGCTCAGATCGGTTTCTTCATCTCGTGCGTGTATTTCGCGATGGGCGTGTGTACGCTGATCCAGACCAGTCCGTTCGGTTCGGGGCTGCCGATCGTGCAGGGATCGAGCTTCAGCTTTATCCCGCCGATCATGACGATCGTCGGCATCTACTCGGCGCAGGGCACGGCTGCGATCATGCAGTATATCGGCGGCGCGCTGATCTCCGGCGGCGTCTGCCTGATGGTGCTAGGGCAGTTCGGTCTGATCGGCAAGATCCGCCGTTTTGTCGGACCGATCACGGTGGGTACGACGATCATGGCGATCGGTTTCTCGCTGGCGGAGACGGCGATCAGCTTCAACGCGGCTAACTACTGGCCGGCGTCGATCGCGGTGGTCGCTTTGATCTTCCTGTTCGGCCTCGGTCTGAAGAGCCGTTACGTCAACATCTTCTCGGTGCTGCTCAGCGTGATCATCGTCTGGGGCGTGTGCTTCGGCCTCAGCCGCGCGGGTGTGTTCGCACCGGGACATCCCGTGTACATCAGCCTCGATAACGTGAAGACGGCGAAGTGGTTCCAGTTCACGGGCTTCGCTCCGTGGGGAATGCCGAAGTTCAGCCTGGTGGCGTTCGGCGCGATCCTCGCGGGTTTCTTCTCCGTCATCCTTGAGAGCATCGGCGATTACTTCAACGTTTGCAACGCGGCGGGTATCGCCGACCCGACGGAAAAGCAGATCAACAAGGGCATCCGCGCCGAGGGCCTCGGCTGCATCTTCGGCGGCATCACGGGCGCCGTGGCGTGCACGAGCTACACGGAGAACATCGGCCTCATCGGACTGACGGGCATCGCCTCGCGCTGGGTGGTTCGCGTGGGCGCCGTGCTGCTGATCGGCATGAGCCTGATCGGTAAGTTCGGCGCACTGGTGGCCACGTTGCCGTCGCCGATCATCGGCGGCTGCTACATCGCGCTGTTCGGCACGATCGGCGCGCTGGGCATCCAGGCGCTGACGCGCGCTGACATGCAGAAGCAGCGCAACGTGATGATCGTCGGCTTTGCCTTCCTGATGGCGCTGGGTCTGCCGGGCTGGGTGTCGAAACAGCAGGATCTGTTCTTCGCATGGGGCATCCCCGGCCAGATCCTCTGGGCGATCGGTAAGACTTCGATGGCTGTGGCGGGCATCTCGGCCTGCGTGCTGGACAATCTGCTTCCCGGCACGCGCGAGGAGCGCGGCTTCCGCGACTAAAACGAAACAACTGTGCAAGCGGGGACGGAGCTATTCCGTCCCCGCTTTTGTGCTAAAATATACGCGTGACGAAAGGGCGGTGAGGCGAGTGGCGCTGTCGGAGCGGCGTAAGCGGCTGGCTGCGGCGTTTGAGTGGATTTATGCGCGGTACAACCGTCGCGGGCTGGTCCATCCCGACCCTCTGGAATTCCTCTACCGCTATGACTGCATCGAAGACCGCGAGATCGCGGCGCTGATCTCATCGTCGCTGGCCTACGGGCGCGTGACGATGATCCTGAAAAGCGTTTCGGCCGTGCTCGGCGCAATGGGGGATTCTCCCCGTGCGTTTGTGGAAGGCGGTCGTGAGGAGTCATGGCGTGAACTGTTCGCGGGCTTTCGGCATCGTTTTACGGACGGTGCAGACGTGGCCGCGCTGCTGGGCGGCGTGAAGCGCGTGATCGCTTCCCACGGTTCGCTTGGCGCGTTCTTAAGCGCAGCTCGGAGTGAAAGCGGTTCGCTTGTCGGCGCGCTCGACGCGTTGATCGAGCGACTTGAAGAGGGGCGGAAAAACAGTCTGCTCTGTCGTCCGGCTCTGGGCAGCGCCTGCAAGCGCCATTTCCTGATGCTGCGCTGGATGGTTCGTCATGACGAGGTGGACCCAGGCGGCTGGGAAGGTCTGGACCCTGCCGAGCTGGTGATCCCGCTCGACACACACATGTACGCCGTGTGCCGCTCGCTGCGCTTCACACGACGAAAGGCGGCCGACCTGAAAACGGCGCGCGAGATCACGAATGTCTTTGCGCAGATGCGACCGGACGATCCGGTCCGCTACGATTTTGCGCTGACGCGTTTTGGCATCCGTCCCGACATGAGCGAGGCGGAGCTGATGAAACTGTGCGATGATCGCACGACACGAAAGGAATGATCGCAATGAAAAAAACGTTTTTGGCCGCTCTGGCGGCGCTGGCACTGACGGCTGCCGCGGCCTGCGCGGCGACGGTGGGCAACTTTACGGCGCGAGACCTTGAAGGGAAGACGTATACGCAGGAGCTGCTGGGCGGCGCGAAGCTGACGGTGTTCAACGCCTGGGGCACGTTCTGCCCGCCCTGTCTGCGCGAGATGCCCGACCTCGGCAAGCTGGCCGAAGAACTGAAGCCTGAGGGCGTGCAGATCGTAGGCCTGCTCTGCGACTGGTTCGACCGTCGCGGCGGCGAAAGCCCGGCACAGATCGAGAAGGCGAAGAAGATCGCTGCGAAGACGGGCGCGACGTATCTGCACCTGCTGCTCGACGAGGAACTGCTGAAATATCTGGGCAGCTTCAACGCGATCCCGCAGACGTTCTTCGTGGCGAAAAACGGCGAGATCGTCGGCGCTGTGACGGGTGCGCAGAGCGGCGACGCATGGCGGAAAACGATCCGAGACGTGTTGGCGAAGCTGGACCGGTGAGCCGAAAATCTGCCGCGCGGCTCTGTCTGGCTGTCGGAGCCGCGATGATCGCCGCCGGGCTGTTTCGCGGCGAGGCGTTCGAAGTGTTCCAGAAGGCGGCGGCCGTATGTCTGGAGTGTGTCGGCATTGGCTAGGCGGCGTCTGTTCGTACAGGCGGCCTGGACGGCCCTGTGCAACGGGTATCTGGCCGGATTCGTCAAAGGGACGATCTCTGGCGGTCCGCTGAAAAACGTCTGCGTGCCCGGGCTGAACTGTTATTCGTGCCCGGGGGCACTCGGCGCCTGTCCCGTCGGCTCGTTTCAGGCGATGCTGACAGGCATGGAGCCGCGTTTCCCGCTCTACGTGCTGGGCTTCCTGTTCTCGTTCGGCGCGTTGTTTGGCCGCTTTGTCTGTGGCTGGCTGTGCCCGTTCGGACTGGTCCAGGACGCGCTGTACAAAATTCCTGTTTTTGGCAAGCGGCGCGATCTGCCCGGCGACCACGTCCTGCGAGGATTGAAATACGTCGTGCTGGTGTTGTTTGTCATCATCCTTCCATTGTATATACGAGATGACGTGCTGAACGTCAGCGATCCGTGGTTCTGCAAATACATCTGCCCGTCCGGGACGCTGATGGGCGGCTGGCCGCTTCTGGCCGCCAACGAAAGCCTGCGCGGCGCGGCCGGAGCGCTCTTTGGCTGGAAGAGCGCGCTGCTTGTCGTGATCCTGGCGCTGTCGGCATGGTCGTACCGGCCGTTTTGCAAATATCTGTGTCCGCTCGGCGCGTTTTACGGCTTTTTTAACCGGATCGCGATGTTCCGGTTGAGTGTCGATCGCGCTTCGTGTGTGGAATGCGGCGCGTGCGCGCGTGCCTGCCCGATGGGCGTGCAGGTGCCGCACCGGCCCGACGGTGCTGAGTGTATTCGCTGCGGCACTTGCGTCCGCGTCTGCCCGACGGGAGCGCTTCGTATGCCTTTGTGCAAAGGCGAACTGCATGAGGAGGGGAGGGGGGCAAATGAACGATGACTTTTCCCTGCGCTGCGGGCGTCCTCCGCTTGCTTGGGAGGCTCGCAGAGAAGCAGAAGAGCGCGCCTCTGAACCCTTTGACCTGTCGCACACCGGCTTCACAGCGCTCGACATCGAAACGACGGGCTTGAGCCCACAGTTCTGTGGCATCGTCGAGATCGCCGCGCTGAAAGTGCTGCCCGACGGACGGAGCGAGACGTTCCAGACGCTTGTCGATCCAAAGTGCGTCATTCCGCGTGCCGTGACCGCTATCCACGGCATCAGCGGCGACATGGTGCGCGGCGCTCCCTGCGCTGAAGAAGTGGTGGGAGGTCTCGTCGAGTTCGCGGCCGGCACACCGCTGGTACTGCATAACGCACCGTTCGATCTCGGTTTTCTCACGCCTGTCGTTCGGCGCCGCGGCCTCGCCTGGCGCAGTCCTGCCGTGTTCGACACGCTGAAACTGGCCCGGCGCGCCTTTCCCGGCCTGCACAGTTACAGTCTGGAGAATCTCAGCCGCTTTTTCGACTTCGATTCAGGAGGCCATCACCGCGCCCTCGCCGACTGCGAATACTGCGCGAAGCTGTTCCGATTGGTCTGCGCCAAACTCCGCGCTCCCGGCTGCGATGAAGCGTTCTGCAAAGAATTTGCCTCGCCGCTGCGGCTGCTGGGCATGTAAGACCTTGCAACGTCAAATAAAAAGACACATAAACGAAGCAGCCCTCACGCTCGGCGAGAACGTGAGGGCTGCTTCGCTTTTGTGTCTTACACTCCTGTTTGGGATCTTGCTTTTGACCTCGCCGCGCAGGCGTCAACGAAATGCTGTGCCATCTCCGGATTCCCGGCAAAGTGCAGGTGCAGATATGACGCCACGAGCGAGCCGTTCGCGTAACCCGCTGCGTACGTCGCCCCCGTGCGCTTTTTGACGAACTGCCAGGCTGCGGCTGTTTCCGTTCCCGCATCCGGCGTCGTCGTGGAGAAGTGGAACTCGTGTCCGCGCACGACCGTGCCGGCCTCGCACAGCGGTGAATCGCGCAGCGCCGTGCATTCCACGTAGCCCACAGTTTGCAGCCTGTCGTTCATGCGGCATGAAGCCGGGACCGCACCCACCATGGCGAACGTCTGTCCGTCAAAATCCGTCAGCGATCGCGTCAGATACATATAGCCGCCGCACTCGGCATACACAGGTACGTTTGCGGCGATCGCGGCGCGGATCGACGCTTTCATGCTTTCATTGGCGGCCAGATCTTTTGCGAACATCTCCGGAAAACCGCCGCCGAAGATCACGCCGTCGCATGGCGGCAGCTCGGCGTCGTTCAGCGGGCTGAAAAAGACGATCCGCGCGCCTGAGCGTTTAAGCTGATCTAAGCTCTCCGGGTAATAAAACGAAAATGCCGCGTCGCGCGCTACGGCGATCACGGCTCGCTCCCGGCAGAGGTAAAGCTGGTCGGCACGGACCCTTAGCTCTGCGGCCGAACGTGCCACG
>JAEEUD010000087.1 GCA_016286835.1 Pyramidobacter sp.
TACGGCGTCGAGCGGCATTTGCGGAAGATGTCCTTTCGTTCGGGAATGGCAGAATCTTATCACAAAAGCGCGCGTTTTTGCAAAAACATGCCGTTCGTTCCCCGTGAAACATCTTTTGCGCGAAAAATCGCAGCGAAAATAAATATATCAATTTTGGGCGTGACGGGATATAATTGAAACTGGATGATTGTTTCATAAAGGGGTGAAGCGCATGGCGCTTTTTGACGTGACGCGCGAACTTGCCGCGGGCGCGGCGCCGCCGTATGAGGACGACTGCGTCTACGTGCTGCGGGCGCAGGGCGGCAACGTGACGGTGAAGATCGATTCGGGCGTGACGCGTGAGGCGGCCGGGAGGCTTTTAGCGGCGCTGGGCGGGGCACTGCTCGGCAAAGCGCAGGATGCGGACACTCCCAACGCGGCCGGCGAAAGAGAAAATCTTTCTGCCGACGGAGTCGATCCCGAACAGATCACCGAAGACCTGGTGCGCTTGGCAAAAGGCTTTTGCGCCTACAAACTGCCGGGCGGAAACTGGTGGTGGGTGAAATGGAACGCCGACACGGGCGAGCGCTGGGGCCTGAGCGGACCGCTGATGGGCGCTGTGGCGGTGAGAAAAGGGCCGTTTGACAACTTCGACGAGACGCTGGCCAGCCTGTTGCTGTTCCGTTCGTCGGGGCCGGCCGGAGGAGAAGGGCGCGCATGAACTTGCCCGTCGGGATCGCTGCGCTGGCCGCTTCGGCCGCCGTGCTCTTTGTCGGAGGCGCTTTGCAGGGCGTCGCCGGGTTCGGCATGGGACTGATCGCGCTGCCCGTACTGCTGCGCGTGCTCCCCGCGGAGACGGTGGTGCCGCTGATGACAGCGCTGGCATGGGTAATGAACGTCCAGATCTTCTTCAAACTCTGGCGCGACGCCGATCTGCGCGTGATCGCGGTCTTCCTGCTCGGCGCGTGCGTCGGCACGCAGCTTGGAGTCTATATTCCCAGCCTTGTGCCGCCGCGGATCTTTCAGATCGCCGTGGGGCTGCTGATCTGCCTCTCCGGTCTTGCGATCTGGAAGGGATGGCGCGTTTCGCTGCGCGGGCTGCTGCCGCGTTTTGCCGTGGGAGCGCTGAGCGGCGCTTTGGGCGCGAGCATCTCGCTTTCCGGCCCGCCGATCGCCATCTTCATGACCGCCGGCGGCGTGCCGAAAAACACGTTCCGCTCCTCGACGGCGCTGTACTTTCTGCTGCTGAACACGGTGACGCTGTTCACGTTCGGCGCGCACGGCGCGCTGGACGCGCGCTTTGTCCGCCTGCTGCTCTGGCTGCTGCCGTCGCTCGTGCTGGGCACGGCCTGCGGTGTGCGTCTGGGAACGCGCGTGCCGGAGGAAAAGTTCCGCGCCGTGGTGATCGTGCTGATCTTCGTCTCCGGTCTGTCATTGCTTCTGTGAGCCTGAAGATCGGTAGCACGTGTAAAGATGATAGAACTATAATTCTCATTCATAAAGGAGTCTGTTGAAGATGAACGCAAATCTTGTCAAAGCCCATGAACTCGGTCAGAGCATCTGGTACGATTCGATCAGTCGCGCAGCGATCCGCGGCGGCGATCTGAAACGGCTGATGGACGCCGGCGTCCGCGGTGTGACGACGAATCCCGCCATCCTTCAGAAGGCGCTGTCGTCGGCGGGCGTGTACGACGACGACATGAAGGCGCTGATCGCCGCCGGCAAGACCGACATGGAGATTTACGATGAGCTGACGTCGAACGAGGTCCGCGAGGCCTGCGCGATATTCCGTCCGCTGTGGGACGAGAGCGCGCACGGCGACGGCTTCGTCAGCCTGGAAGTGAACCCGTTGATCGCTGACGATCTTGAGACGACGGTGAGCGAGGCCAAACGCCTGTGGGCCAAGCTGGGCTGTCCTAACGCGATGATCAAGATCCCTGCCACGGAAGCCGGGGCAAAGGCGCTTGAAGAAGTGATCGCCGCAGGCATCAACGTCAACTCGACGCTGATCTTCTCGCTTGAACAGTACGAGGCCGTCGCCCATGCCTACATCCGCGGCATCGCGCGCCGTGCCGCAAAGGGAGAATCGCTCGACGTGGCCTCGGTGGCCTCGGTGTTCGTCAGCCGTATCGATACGGCCGTCGATCCTGAACTCGCGGCCAGGGCTCCCGAGCTGGCCGGCAAGGCGGCGATCGCCAACGCCCGCGCCGTATACGCCAAATTCGAGGAGCTGTTCGGCTCCGACGAATGGAAGGCACTGGCAGCGAAGGGCGCGAAGCCGCAGCGCCCGCTCTGGGCCAGCACCGGCGTGAAGAACAAGGCCTACTCGCCGACGCTCTATACCGATTCCCTGATCGGCCCCGACACGGTCAACACGCTGCCGCCCGCGGCGCTGGAGGCGTTCATGGCCGCCGGCAATCCGGCCCGCACCGTCGATGTGCCCGGTTTTGAGAAAGTCCTTGCCGCGCTGCCGGGGGCCGGCGTTGATCTCGCCGCCGTCAACGCCAAACTGCTGGCCGACGGGCTTGAGGCGTTCGCGCAGTCGTTCCGTGACATGATGAAGATCATCGCCGACAAACGCGCGGCTCTTTCCGCATGATCTTATCCTGGCCGATGGCGCTGGCCTGTGCGGCCGTGTTCGGCGGCGCGGTCGTTCAGGGCATCGTCGGTTTCGGCATGGGCCTGCTCTCCGCCTCGATCACGCTGCGGGCGCTCGGGCCTCAGCTGATGGCGCCCGTCAACGTGGGGCTGGCGGTGTGCATGAACGCGTCGCTGTTTTTCAGGCTGCGCAGGAACGCCGACTGGAGCATCATCGCTCCGCTCCTGATCGGCTCGCCGTTCGGCATCTGGCTGGGCACGTACCTGCCGCACATCATCCCCGCGAACATTTTCAAAACATGCTTCGGCGTGTTTGTCGCCCTTTCGGGCGTGGTGCTGTGGTCGGGCTGGAAGTGCGCGGCCGAAGGCTTTCTCCCGCGAATGGCCGTCGGCTTCGCAAGCGGCATCCTGTCGGGCAGCATCTCGCTCGGCGCGCCGCCCGTGGCGATCTTCCTCACGGCTGGCAGCACGCCGAAACACATTTTTCGCTCGTCGGTGTCGGCCTACCTTACGGCGCAGAACGTGATGTCGGCCATCGCTTTCGGACTGCGCGGCGCTTATACGGCAGATTATTTCAAAGGACTGGGAACGCTTTTGCCGTTCGTGCTCGCCGGCACATGGCTGGGCGCGCGCGTTGCTTCGCGCGTCAACGAGGCGTTGTTCCGCCGCGCCGTGATGATCCTCATCATCGTCTCCGGCCTGTCACTGCTGATCTGATTTTTGTCTCTAAAGGAGAATCCACCCGTGAAAATCAAAAAACTGAGCGTCCTTCTCCTCGTAGTCTTCCTGACTGCTTCCGGCGCTCACGCGGCCGACTTCGGTCAGGAACTGTTCAACTTCTTCCTGAGGAAAATGGACCCCGAAAAGGCCGAGCTGCATCTGCAGTCTCCGCCCACCGAAAAGGGCGAGATCCCCTGGGCGTACCTGGAATGCACAAATGCCAACGTGCGCGGCATGAACATCCGTTCGCTGAAAATGGACTGCTTCGACGCGGTCATCACGCCGCCGGCGAAGTGGAAAAAGATGGAGCATCCCTATGTGGAATCGATGCTGGCCTGCCATGCCGAGGGCATCTTCACCGAAGAGGACGTGAACGCCTTCCTGCACGACCGCCTGTTCGGCCACGACAAAGAATGGGAGCGCATCAGCGTGGATATGCGGAATGACCGCATCTACGCCGTCGGCTGGTACAACGCCAACCTCAAGATCATGCGCGTCAAGGTCAAGCTGGAGCTGTCCTGCCGCATCGCCGGCCGCGGCACGGCCCTGTGGCTGGAGGACGTTGAGCTGAAGGTGAACGACAAGAAAATGTCCAAGGGCATGATGAAGAAAGCCCTCGAACGCATCCAGCCGTTTTTGGACATGAGCAAGTACAATCTGCCGCTGTACCTGACCAAGATCGAACTGACCGACGGCGTCTGCCGCGTCGCCTCGCGCATCCCGCCGCGCCCGCTGGTCGGCGGCATCAAGTACGAGCGCGATCGCACGCCGCAGGAGGCTCGTGATCTGAATCTGCCAACAAAGCAGTGATCGTTTTGTCTGTTCTGCATGAAACAGTTTTGATTGATAATCATCAACGTTAAAGGAGGCTCATAATGACATTCAACGACTGGAACAACCCGAACGGCCCGTTCAGGGGCTTCCCGTTCGGCGGATTCCCCTTCGGGGGCGGCGGCGCTGAGGATCCAGATCCCGAACCGCAGGAGGCGCGCCCTTCGCTCCGCGATCTCAAGCTGCCGTTCAGCAAAAAGACGCTGCTTCTGCTTGCGCTGCTGCTGATCGTGGTGATCGGCCTGCCGATGATCGCAAACTTTTTGGCCGATTATTACTGGTACGAATCGGAAAAGATCGCCTCGGTCTTCTGGACGCGTCTGCTGCCTCAGTGGGCGCTGCTGCTCGTCTTTTCCGTCCTCGCGTTTCTGCTCGTCTACCCCAATCTGAAGATCGCCCTCGGCGTCGCGCGCGATCTGCCGGGCGGCAGGGACGGCCTGTTCGGCATGGTCCTGAATCACCGTCTCGCGCGCTGGATCCCGCTGGCGCTGGCCGCCTTCATGGCGCTGTCCGCCGGAACCGATTCGATGGACCAGTGGCAGATGGTGCTGCAGTACCTGCACGGCGGCGCGTTCGGCGTAAAAGACGCCATCTTCGGCAACGACGTGGGATTCTACATGTTCTCCATGCCGTTCTGGAACTTCCTCCAGGGCTGGATCAGCGGCCTGCTCTTCAACGTCATCTTCGTCTGCGGCGCGCTCTACGCCTTTCTGATCTTCTCGCAGGCACGCGACAACCGTTTCGACCTGCCGCGCCCGCCGCTCACGCACATGCTCATGCTCGCCTCGGTGCTGACGGTCGTGTGGGGATTCTCCTACGTGCTCCAGCGCTATCTGCTGCTGTACAACCCCAACGGCGTCGTCTTCGGCCCCGGCTACACCGACATTCACGCCACGCTGCTGGCGCTCAACGTGCTGGCTGTGCTGGCCTTTGCCGCCGCGGGACTGCTGCTGTTTGCCATCCGCTCCAACAAGAGCTGGAAGTTCATTGCGATCATTGTCGGCGTGTTCGTTGCGGCCAACGTGCTGCTGCGCGGCTTCTATCCCGAGCTCGTGCAGCGTTATATCGTCGTTCCCAACGAGTTTGAGAAGGAAAAACAGTACATCAGCAACAACATCAAAGCCACGCTCCACGCCTACGGCATGGACAGGATCGAGACCAGCGAGATCACGCCCGACGCCGGCGTGACGATCGAAGACGTGAAGGCCGACCCCGAGACGGTCGACAACGTGCGCCTGTGGGACTACCGCGCCCTGCTGCGCAGCTACAAGCAGCTGCAGGAGATCCGCAGCTACTACGACTTCCACGCCATCGACATCGACCGCTACATCATCAACGGCAAGATGCGCCAGGTCATGCTTGCCCCGCGCGAACTCGACCTGAGCGGGATGCAGAACCGCACCTGGGTCAACACGCATCTTGAGTTCACCCACGGATACGGCATCGTCATGAACGGCGCGCGCGAAGTTGGCCAGAACGGCCAGCCCAACCTCTGGATCAAGGACCTGCCGCCGGTCAGCACCATCGACCTGCCCATCAGCCGTCCGCAGATCTACTTCGGCGAGAACCCGATGAGCTACGCGTTCGTCAAGACGCACGCCAAGGAGTTCGACTACCCCATGGGCGAATCCAACGCCCGCAGCACCTACGAGGGCGACGGCGGCGTACCCATCGGCTCGCTGTGGCGCCGGCTCGTCTACACGCTCGCGTTCGGCGACAGCAAGATCCTCTTCTCCGACGTGTTCACGCCCGAGAGCCGCGTCATCTACGAGCGCAACATCCGCGCCCGCCTCAACCGCGCCGCGCCGTTCCTGACCTATGACTCCGACCCGTACATCGCCGTCATCGGCGGACGTATTGTCTGGATCGTCGACGCCTACACCACGTCGAGTCTGTATCCGTACTCCGAGCCCGTCGGCCAGCGCTATCGCCGCGGACGCCTGACAGGCGGCGTCAACTACATCCGCAACAGCGTCAAATGCACCGTGGACGCCTACGACGGCCACATGAAGTTCTACGTCGTTGACGAGAGCGATCCGATCGTGCGCTGCTGGCGCGGTATCTTCCCCGCCCTGTTCAGCCCCGCGAGCGAGATGAGCGCCGAGCTCAAGTCCCATCTGCGCTACGCCCGCGACCTCTTTGCCGTGCAGGCCGACATCTACCGAACCTACCACATGGCCGATCCCAACACGTTCTACAACAAGGAAGACGTGTGGAACACGCTGAAAGGCGAGGAGAGCGAAGGCACGCTGTCGTCGTACTACGTCATCAACAAGCTGATCGGCGAAACGCAGCCGGAGTTCCTGATGATGACGCCCTACACGCCCGTCGGCCGCGACAACATGATCTCGTGGATGGCCGGCCGCTGCGACGGCGACCACTACGGCAAGCTCGTGCTCTACCGCTTCCCCAAGCAGACGCTCATCTACGGTCCCAATCAGATCAGCGCCCTCATCAATCAGACGCCGGAGATCAGCGCCCAGCTCTCGCTGTGGTCGCAGCGCGGCAGCGACGTGATCATGGGACATCTGCTCGTCGTCCCCGTCAACAACTCGCTGCTTTACGTGCGCCCGCTTTACCTCAAAGCCAGCCAGAGCGACCTGCCCGAGCTGAAGCGCGTCATCCTCTCCAGCAACGGCCACGTCGTCTGGGACGAGACGTTTGAAGGCGCGCTCGAAAAGCTGCTGAGATGGAAGCCCGAGGAACAGGGCGCGCAGCCCCCGAAGCCCGGCACGCCCGAGCTGATCCCGACCGTTCCGCCCGCGGCCGCCGCCAGCGACAGCGCCATCCAGGCGCTCGCCCGCGACGCCAAGTCCGCTTGGGACCGCTCGCAGGCCGCCCTGAAGACCAGCGACTGGGCCGCCTACGGCGCTGCCATGGCCGACCTTGAAAAGGCGCTGAACGGAATGTTCACGCCGGCTGCGCAGTAAATCGCAAACAGTCACCAACATACGAAAATCGCACTGCCCTAACGATTTGCGGCAGTGCGATTTTTTAGAGGCCAAGCAGTCCTTTTCTCTCCGATAAACGGTGAGAACACGATTAAACTGCAAGTTCAATGACAAATCCTTTTACACGAATATAATACAGATAAAAGCAAGCGTGCCTGCGGGACTGAGCGGCGACATACTTTTATCTCAATCGTCTTGAAAACGATAGAAGCAACACAGAGCGCAGGTGAAAGTCGTCAGATGGCTTGCTTTTTCATCATGACCTGGCGGGGAGTTCAA
>JAEEUD010000088.1 GCA_016286835.1 Pyramidobacter sp.
CACGCCGATCATGAAGAAGGCCGGCGAGATCGCCGGCATCAAGTACGGCGATTCGGCGCAGGGCGATCTTGCGCTGAAGGTCATCTCCGATCACGTCCGCTCCGTGGCGTTCATGATCGCCGACGGCATTCTGCCCGCCAACGACGGACAGGGCTATGTGCTGCGCCGTCTGCTGCGCCGTGCGGCGCGCTATGGCCGCCTGATCGGCATCAACCGGCCGTTTATCAACGACGTGATCCCCACGGTCATCGCCGAAATGGGCGATCCGTACACGGAGCTGATCGAAAACCGCCTGACGATCGAGAAGATCGTCGAGATCGAAGAGAGCAGTTTCAGCAAGACGATCCGTCAGGGCTGCGAGCTGCTCGACGTGGAAGTCAAAGCGGCGCTGGCCGCCGGCAGCAAGACGCTCAGCGGCGAAGCGGCGTTCCAGTTGTACGACACCTACGGCTTCCCGCTGGAGCTGACGAAGGAGATCTGCGAAGAGCGCGGCGTCACCGTCGACGAAGAGGCGTTCAAGGTCGAAATGGACCGTCAGCGCGAGCGCGCCCGCAGTTCCAGCAAGCAGATCGCCAACAACGTCATCAAGGGCAACGTTTACAACGCCTTGTTCAACGAATGCGGCGACACGCCGTTCACCGGCTATGAAAAGTGCGCGTGCGACACGCGCGTGCGCGCGCTTGTGAAGGACGGAGAGAAGGTCGAGAGCCTGAATGAAGGCGAAGAGGGCATGGTCCTCCTTGACAACTCGCCGTTCTACGCCGAGCGCGGCGGTCAGATCGGCGACACCGGCCTGATCAAGGCCGACGGCGTGATGGCCGTCGTCAAGGATTCGACGCACCCGTTCGGCGAACTGAACATGCAGAACGTGATGATCACAAAGGGAACGCTGCGCGTCGGCATGAATGTCAACGCCTGCGTCGATATGGAGCGTCACCTGGCCATCGCTCGCAACCACACGGCCACCCACATCCTCCACGCCGTGCTGGGCAAGGTGCTGGGCGGACACGTGCGCCAGAATGGTTCGCTTGTTTCCGACCGCTTCCTGCGGTTTGACTACACGCATTACGAAGCTCCCACGCCGGAGCAGCTTGAAGAGATCGAAACGCAGACGAACGCCGCGATCCTCGCCGACATGCCAGTCTCGACGCTCGTGACTGACCTTGAAACGGCCAAGGCGAGCGGCGCCAAGGCGCTCTTTGAGGAAAAATACGGCAAGGTCGTGCGCGTCGTTTCCGTGGGCGATTTCTCCAGCGAACTGTGCGGCGGCACGCACGTCAGCGCGAGCGGCGTCATCGGCTGCCTGAAGATCGTCAGCGACGAGAGCATCGGCTCGGGCATCCGCCGTATCACGGCCGTGACCGGCATGAACACCGTCCGCCTTCTTCAGGAGCTGAACCGCACTGCCGAAGCACTTTCGGCGAAGCTGGCTGTCAAGCCTGCGATGTTCGTTCGCAAAGTGGAGAGCATGGAGGAAGAGATCAAGGAGCTCAAGCGCCAGATCGACGCGATGTCGCGCGCGAAGCTTGCCGACAGCATCGACAGCGTTGTCGCCAAAAAGGCGCTTGACGGCGGGATCAACCTCTACGTCGGCAAACTCGACGGCGAGGACATGAACCACCTGCGCGAGGCCGGCGACAAGTATAAAGACCGCGACCCGAACGCCGTCTTCATCGTCTTTTCAAAGGCGGCCGAGGACAAAGTGCAGCTGCTCTGCATGGTGGGTGAGGAGGCCCTGAAGAAAAAACTCCACGCCGGAAAGATCGTCAAGGAACTTGCGGCCATCGTCGGCGGCAGCGGCGGCGGACGTCCCAACATGGCACAGGCCGGCGGCAAGGAGCCTGCGAAGATCCCCGAGGCGGCGGAAGCGGCGCTGGGCATTGTGAGCAGGATGATCGGAGCCTGACCGTGCCCCGAATCATCTGCCTCGATATCGGTACCGTCCGAATCGGTGTAGCTGTCAGCGATCCCCTGGGCATGTTTGCTCAGGGGATTGCCGTATGGAAAGCCGAAGGCCCGTGGATGGACGAGCTGGAGCGCACGTTCGAACACTATGACACAGGCTGCCTTCTGCTCGGCCTGCCCATCCGCGAGGACGGCACGATCGGCCCTTCGGCGCAGCATGTGCAGGAAGTGGCCGCGCAGATCCAGGAACGTTTTCCGATGGTCACGATCAAATTCTCCGACGAGCGGTACAGCACGCGCGTCGCGACGGGATACCTTCTCGAAGGCAACGTCTCGCGCAAAAAGCGCAAGCAGTCCGTCGACAAGATCGCGGCGTCGGTGATCCTGCAAGGGTATCTCGACAGGGAAGGAGCAGACAGCTTCTAAATGAAGGAAAAGACGAACGCTCCGCAAAGCAGCATGAAGATGACCCCGATGCTGGAACAGTATTACTACTGGAAAAACAAATATCCCGACTGTATCCTGTTCTTCCGGATGGGAGATTTTTTTGAATGTTTCTTTGACGACGCCAAGCTCGTCTCACGTGAGCTGGATATCGCCCTGACGGCGCGCGACCAGAACAAAGCCATGCCGATGGCCGGCGTTCCGCACCATGCGGCCGACCAGTACGCCGCGCGCCTGATCGAGAAGGGCTACAAGATCGCCGTCTGCGAGCAGATGACGCCGCCTGACGGTCGCACGCTCGTCGAGCGCGAGGTGATCAGGATCCTCACCCCCGGCACGTTCATTCCCGAAGAAGGCTCGGTCAATTCGTCGCTGGCGTCTCTGCTGATCCTCGGCGATCAGTGGACGGTCGGCTTTCTTACACCGAGCGCGCGCAACGTTCAGGTAGGGACGTTTTCCCCTGCCGAAGCGAAAAGCGTGCTGGTCTCGTTCGCACCGCGCGAGATCCTCATCCCGCGCGGCAAGGATTACGAAAAATCGCTCGGTCCGCGCGGAAGCTGGTCATTTTCCGAAGTGCCGGCCGAGGATTTCGATCCCGAGACCGGGCTGTCACGGCTGTGCCAGCTGTGGCAGCTGAACTCGCTTGAAGGCTTCGGGCTGAAGGCCGGCGATCCCCGTATCGGCGTCGCTTCTTCGCTCGTGAGCTATGCCGAGGAGACGAGCTTTTCCAAAGCGGCGCACATCCGCGGCATCACGCGCATCATGCCGGAAGGCTTCATGCACCTCGACTGGAACACGCAGACCAATCTCGACCTGTGGAGCGGCGAGCTCTCGCTGTTCCAGTGCCTGAACGCCTGTTCAACGTCGTTCGGCGCGAAAAAACTGCGCGACTGGCTGGCACGTCCCCTCAGCACACTTGAGCGGATCGAGGCCCGCCTTGATGCTGTACAGGCGCTGTACGACCACGAAGACGTCTGCGAGCGGCTCTGCGAACTTCTTGAAAAGTGCCGCGACGTGGAGCGTGCGATCGCCCGGCTGCACATGAAAAGCACCAATCCGCGCGATCTCGGCGCGCTGCGCGACACGCTCGACATGCATCCGGCTATCTGCGAAGCGCTGGGCGAGCTTTGTCCGCAGGCAGAACTGCCTTTGCCCGAAGACCTTCGCGAACTGCGCGAGCTGCTGGACAGTGCGCTTCTGGACGACCTGCCGCGCGCGCTCGGCCTTGGCTCCATCGCCGCGCCGGGATTCGATCCCGAGCTCGACGAGTACCGTTCTCTCGGCGACAGCGGCGAGGCGTGGCTGAAAGACTTCGCCGAGCGTGAGCGTGAGCGCACAGGCCTGCAAAAACTGAAAGTCAACTACAACCGTGTTTTCGGCTTTTATATCGAGATCCCCCGCGCGGCGGCCGTCAAAGCGGCGCTGCCGCCCGAGTACGAGCGCCGGCAGACGCTTGTCAACGCCGAGCGCTTCATCACGCCAGAACTGAAAGAGTACGAGAACCGCCGTCTTCAGGCGGATAGCAGGATCGCCGAGATCGAGCAGCGCATCTTTGACGAGCTCTCGGCCAAGTGCCTCGAATTTACCGACGAGATCCAGCGCCTCGGGCGCGGTTTGTCGCGGCTTGACGTGTTCAACTCGTTTGCTGTCGTTGCGCGTTCGCGCGGCTATTGCCGGCCTGTCCTTGCCGCGGAACGGAAGCTGGAGATCCGCGAAGGGCGTCATCCCATGGTGGAGCAGGCGCTGCGCGGTTCTCCCTGCATCCCTAACGATCTGTACATGGACCCGGACCATCGCACGGCCATCGTCACAGGCCCCAACATGGCCGGCAAATCGACGTATCTGCGCATGGCGGCGATCATGCAGATCATGGCGCAGGCGGGAAGTTTCGTACCCGCAGCTTCGGCCCGTCTGCCGCTGGTCGACCGGCTCTTCACCCGCATCGGCGCGCATGACGAGCTGGCGCGCGGCAACAGCACGTTCATGGTCGAGATGATGGAGACGTCGAACATCCTTCACAACGTCACCGGCAACAGTCTCGTGATCCTCGACGAGATCGGACGCGGAACATCGACCTACGACGGCATGAGCATCGCCTGGTCGGTGATCGAATATCTGCACAGCCTCTGCGGCGTGAAGCCGTTCGTGCTGTTTGCCACGCACTATCACGAGCTGAGCGAGCTGGAAAAGAGCATGCCCGGCCTTTTCAACCTGAGCATGGGCGTGGAAGAGACGGAAGACGGCGTGCGCTTTCTGCACAAGATCAGGCCATGTCCGGCCGACCGCTCCTACGGCATCGAAGTGGCGCGGATCGCCGGCCTGCCCCGCGTGGTGCTGAAACGGGCGCACGAGATCCTGGAAAAACTTGAAGAGGACCAGCGCACTTCGGGCAGCGATCCGTCGCGGTTCGCTCCGTCGGCGCAGGTGAGCATGTTCGATCTGTCCGGTGATGCTTTTATCGAAGAGATCGCGGCGATCGATCCCGACCAGCTGACGCCGAAGAACGCGCTCGACCGGCTCTATAAGCTCGTCGCCCGCGCACGCAAACTGAGGTGCGAATAAATGGCCATTCATCGCCTTCCCGAAGCACTATCGCGCAAAATCGCCGCCGGCGAAGTCATCGAGCGCCCTCTTTCGGTCGTCAAGGAGTTGATCGAAAACAGCCTTGACGCCGGCGCGCGCACGATCGAAGTGGAACTCGTCCAGGGCGGCAAGGTGCTGATCTCCGTCAAGGACGACGGCTGCGGCATTTCCGCCGAAGAGCTGCCGCTCGCCGTGGAAAAGCACGCGACGAGCAAGATCAGCGTTGAAGACGATCTTGAAGCGATCGCCACGCTCGGCTACCGCGGCGAGGCGCTGAGCAGCATCGGTGCGGTGAGCCGCTTTGAACTGTACAGCCGCCGCAAGAGCGCCGCCGAAGGCGCCGTGCTGCGCTATGAAAACGGACAGATCAAAGTCTCGCCCGTGCCGCTGCGCCCGGGGACGACCGTCGTGATCAAAGACCTGTTCTATAACCTGCCGGCGCGCCGCAAGTTTATGAAGACGGCGACAGCCGAGTTCCGCCGCATCCTGCGCCTGATCCAGGACTACGCGTTCGCCTATCCGTCGGTCTCTTTCACGCTGATTCACGGCGGCAAGACCGTGTTCAAAAGTTCCGGCGCGGGCAGTGTGGAAAAGCTCCTTGCGCAGACGTGGGGTGACGAACCCGCGATCGCCTCCGCCCGGTATGAAAACGACAAGGGCGGCTGCGCCCTGTGGTGGCAGGACTGCGGTCCGCAGAGCCGCTTTCAGCTGATCTCGTTCGTCAACGGACGGCGGATCAGCGACGCCGTGATCCGCTCGGCCATCCAGAGTTTCGGCTGGGCCACGCGCGGCAACTGGCTGGCGATGATCTCGCTGCCGCCGGAAGACATCGACGTCAACGTCCATCCCGCCAAAGCGGAGGTTTTGTTCCGTCACTCCGGCGAAGTCTATGATCTCGTGCACAAGGCGGCTGAAAAGTTCGCGCGCGAGTATTCACAGGCTACCGTGAATCAACGCTCGCCGTTCCCGGCCGGCGCATTGCCCGCCGATTTCGTCTATACCCCGCCGCAGAAGCCGGACAGCGCCCCAACTTCGTGGCGAAAAATGCCCGAGCATGAGGCGCATCCGT
The DNA here is from genome assembly GCA_016286835.1 of Pyramidobacter sp. Taxonomy (GTDB): domain Bacteria; phylum Synergistota; class Synergistia; order Synergistales; family Dethiosulfovibrionaceae; genus Pyramidobacter. The sequence goes on from JAEEUD010000088.1 coordinate 6,002, forward strand.
TTTCGCGCGTCGAAGAGCCCGTCTTCCGAGCCGCCTCGCCTCATTCGTTCGCGGCCAGAGAAGCCGAGCTCCGCGCCGAGCGTTTGCCGTTCCCGATGCAACAGCCGCAGACCGGGGCACCCCAAACGGACGCACGTGCGGAAGACGGGAACGAATACCTCGGACAGATGCCGCAAGGCTATCTGATCTTTTCGACGCAGGAGGGCCTGCTGATCGTCGATCCTCATGCCGCGCACGAGCGCGTCAACTATGAAAAGATTCTCAAAGCCTGCGCCGCTCCCGACGGACAGGAGCGCCTGATCATGCCCATCCCGCTGCCGCCCACGCTGCGCGGCGACGCGATCGCGCAACGCAAGGGGCTGGAAGAATTGCGCTTTGTCATCGACGACAACGGCGATCTTGCGGGCCTGCCTGTCCATGCCAAAGCTGTCGGCGTTTCGCCCGTCGATCTGCTGCGCAGCGCTCTGAACGCCATCGAAGAGCGCGGCGAGAACCCGCAGTCGCTGCTCGACATCTTCGCGACGAAAGCCTGCAAGGCCTCCGTCAAGCTGACGACGCGGCTGACGGCCGAAGAAGCAAAGCTGCTTCTGGCGCAGCTGAACGCCTGCGACCAGCCGTCCGCCTGCCCGCATGGGCGGCCGACAGTGCTGCGTCTGACGGGACAGGCGCTTGACAAACACTTTGGGAGGCTGGGACTGTGAGTCAGGAGAAAATCCCCGTTCTTGCCGTCATCGGCCCCACCGCGGTGGGGAAAACGGCCTACAGCCTCGACCTCGCGAGAGCCCTCAACGCCGAGGTGATCTCCGTCGATTCGCGCCAGGTGTACCGCTACATGGACGTGGGCACCGACAAGATCTCGCTTGAGATCCGCCGCGAGATCCCGCACCACATGATCGACGTGGCCGATCCAGACGAGATCTTTACGGCGGCGGATTTCGTGGCGCGCGCCAAAGACTGCGTGCGACGCATCCGTGCCCGCGGCCGGACGCCGCTGTTCGTCGGCGGAACCCCGTTCTACTATCAAGCGCTGTTCGGCGGACTTCTTTCCATCGACGTGCCCACTGACGAAGCCCTGCGCGCCGGCCTGTGCGCACAAAGCGGCGAAGAACTGTTCGCCCGCCTGCAGGAAGCTGACCCTGAAAGCGCTGCGCGCCTGCACCCAAACGACAAGTTTCGCGTCGCCCGCGCGCTGGAGATATTCATGCTCTCAGGGCGCAAGGCTTCCGAACTGTACGCCGAGCAGAAAAGCGCGGAATCACCGTACGACGTGCTCTACCTGGGCCTGTTCAAGCCGCGCGAGATCCTCGTTTC
>JAEEUD010000089.1 GCA_016286835.1 Pyramidobacter sp.
GAAGTACGTCTGTGTCATCATAATTTAGAGTATCAATGGTACGAAGCGCAGTATCAGCAAGTTTCCCGTAACAGAGGACACAAATTTTATATCGTTTGTCCAAGAGTCATTCTCCTCTTTTATCAGCCTTGTTTTGCCGGAAGGTTTACGATTTTTGTCGAAATTCATAATGTATTTTACACCGTAAGGGCTAGAAGAACCAGTTGATGGATACACTTTACTGGAGAATTGTATTTTAAGCTTGGTATTCAAATCCTGAAAGGAGTATTGAAAGTGAACAGGAAAATTGATGTTATCGAAGTGGGACCGCGTGACGGTTTTCAGAATTTAAAAGAGTATCTCCCTGCTGAAAAAAAGATTGAGATCATTGAATCTCTTATCAACTGCGGTGTGAAGCATATGCAGATTACATCCTTTGTGCATCCGAAAGCTATTCCACAGATGAAGGATGCCAAAGAAGTCTCTGCAGTTTTGCTGCCCAAGTATCCTGATTTAGACCTTTTCGCACTTGTTCCCAACTTTCGTGGAGCACAGAATGCCATGAATTGTGGTTTCAAAAAAGTGACGAACGTTATTTCTCTCAGTGTGAGCCATAACAAAGCAAATATCAACCGTACTCATGACGAGTCTTTTGCCGAACTGGCTAAAATATTAGATGAATGTAGCGGTTTGGAAGTCTGTCTTGACGTTGCCACAACATTTGGTTGTCCGTTTGAAGGCAAATATTATGATACGGCACCTCTTATGGCTTTTCTGAAGCGTGCGTATGACCTTGGTATTCGCACCTTTAATCTCTGTGATACTGTAGGACTTGCCGATCCCGCTCAAGTACGCAACGTTGTGAAAGCTGTGAAGGCCGGTTTCCCAGATACGCGCGTCGAGGTGCACATTCATGACACTCGCGGAATGGGACTTGTGAACACACTGGCAGCTGTTGAGGCGGGGGTAGACGGAGTGCAGTCCACATTAGGCGGATTGGGAGGGTGTCCCTTTGCACCTGGAGCTTCAGGTAATACCGCTACAGAGGACATGGTACTTATGCTCAATTCTATGGGATACGATACAGGTATTGACTTCGGCATGATCTGGGAAGCTGCTAAAAAGGAACATGCTGATATTGCTGATGGTGTATTCTCCGGACATAATATTTTCGTGAAGGATAACAGCGCATTTATAAAATAAAACGGCTATGAAGATCTTAAACCTTGATCATATCGTACTTACAACAAAGAATCTGAAAGCGTGTATTCATTTTTATACAGAAATACTGGGGATAGAATACAGGGAAAATAACGGTCGTCACTCTCTTTTTTGGGGAACTCAGAAGATCAATATACACAGCCGCCCAGGCGAATTTCAACCGGCTGCTGCTACTCCTATGCCAGGGAGTTTAGACCTGTGCTTCGTAGTTGAGGGACCGCTTGAAGCTGTTAAAGAAGAGCTTGTGGCTAAAGGTGCCGATATTGAACTGGGAATTGTTCCGCGCAACGGTGCCTTGGGACTAATGGACAGTCTCTACCTTCGCGATCCCGACAACAACCTTGTTGAGCTTAGCTGTTACCGTTGTTCTTCTGAGCTTCGACCGCAATAGAGGTCTGAAAGGAAAATGATTTACAACATGCTTGAAAGGAGGTATGCCGTTTACTTTTACCTTAATCTTGACGGTTAAAGATTAAGATGAAATTTAATAATGCAAATCAAATTTAAGGACACATTCTAAGGACAAGTTGTGTATTTTAATGGAATCTATTACATAAAATAAGTATTATAAAAACGAACGCCCAACAAAAAAGCTCGCCATCGGCGAGCTTTTTGTTTATTATGAAGCTTTTACAAGTAAAGTACTGGTGGAGACGCGGGGAATCGCACCCCGGTCCTGACATGATGTGTATGAATGGACAACTACAGGCTTATTCGATCTCTTTACTACGCAGAAGCGGGACTGTGATCGACAGAACAGCCGCCGTTTCTATACGTTCCGCGCCTACACGCTGCCCGCTGTGATTAGCCCTTGCGATCTTGCGAGCGCTCTCAATCGTTTGGGCGGTTGCTTAATTAAGCAGCCAGAGCGTAATTGTTGTCGTTTCTTTTTTGTGACAAATTACGTTTGTCAAACGGCCTGCTTCCAGACTTCCACCATACCAGTCGAACCTGATCGTCCCCGATAAAAACGGTGACAACAAATTCCGCTTTAACCTCTTGCGCGGTTGCGCATCTCTCGCGCGATCGAGCGTTTCGCGTCGCGCTCCGAAAGCGCCTCACGCCGGTCGTGGGCGTTTTTGCCCTGAGCGAGCGCCAGATCGATCTTGGCGATCCGCTCTTCTTTAAGATACATCGAAAGGGGCACCAGTGTCAAGCCCTTTTCTTTGATCTTCGCGCTCAGCTTTCGCAGCTCGGCCCGGTGCATCAGCAGCTTGCGGTTCTGCCGCGGGTCGTGCTGATACCAGCTTGCCTTTTCGTAGGGCGAAATGTGCGCGTTCATCAGCCATAACTCGCCTCGCTCAAACTTGGCGTAGCTGTCGCGCAGATTGACCTTGCCGGCGCGGACCGATTTGATCTCCGTGCCTGTGAGAGCGATGCCGCACTCGAACGTGTCGAGGATGATGTAGTCGTGACGTGCCTTGCGGTTGTACGCGACCGTTTTGTCCTTCTTGTGCTGTTCCATCGCTTCTCACTCCTTCGCGGCGATTCTATCGTAATAGTCAGTTTTAGTCAAGATGATTTTCAACGTGATAAAAAAAGTCCCGGCATAAGCCGGGGCTTTGCGTCCGATACATGGTCGGGGTGAGAGGATTCGAACCTCCGACCTCCTCGTCCCGAACGAGGCGCGCTAACCAGACTGCGCTACACCCCGGACACAAAGGGTATATTACAACATCGTCGTGCTTTCGTCAATGCCCGAAGCACGCGATTTTTTTAATCATCGTCGCGGCGGCGTCCGCGCCCTCTTCCGCCGTCGGGGGCCGATGATCCGGGGAGCTGACGCGAACCGAGCGACGACACGGGGATCTCGAGCCATCCCCACGGCGTGACGAGCATGAACCGCAGCGAGATCCCTCCGGCGGTCATGGCACGAATGTGGTCGCTGTACTCGATCACGTCGCAGGGGATCCACATATCGGTGACGATCCAGACGCGGCGGCAGAGCTTATTGGAAAAGATCAGGCTGTAATCGACGGACAGCCGCATCGCACCGGTCAGATCGACCTCACCCAGCGTCAGCACGACGGCTTCGGGCTGGGGCGGGGGAGGCGTAAGGGCTGGCAGAAGCGCTACGCGCTGTTCCAGCCACTCCAGTTCGCTGAAAAAAATGTCCGGCGCGTCCCGCATCGCCTCCCAATACGGCATGTCGATGCCGTCCACGCGGTACGTTTTCGGCAGCCAGCTTTGCACCTGCTTGAGCAGCCGCACGATATGGCTCGGGTAATCAGGCGCGCACATGCCGCGCATCAAAGCGCCGACGGTCAATGGCTGATCCTGAGAAAAATCTTCGTTCATTTGAGTTCCTCCAAAGTGTGTAATAACGCGCGCAAAAAAGTCGTTTGTTCAGAGCAGTTCTTTCCGGCAGGGCAGGCCGCTCTGCACAGGCTGCCGGATGGGGCAGCGTGAAAACTGCTCAGCGCTCATATCCAAATAGCTATTCTACCACCCAAATTGCGTTTTTTATCGTGCGATGAAAAGAACTTTTCCATGGGCACGTCTTTTATAGTACAATAAATACGGTTTCAGACGATTTCATTCTGCGATCCGGAAAGGAGCGTTCACTTATGGTCAGTAACTGGAAATCTAACGCGGATTCTCCCGAGATGGACGGCGTACAGTATCACATTCAGTGCAGACAGGGCGATGTCGCCCCGTATGTGCTGCTTCCCGGCGATCCCGGGCGCACGGATCTGATCGCCGCGGCATGGGACGAACGTCGTTTTGTCGCGAGCAATCGCGAGCACCGGACGTTCACAGGCGTGACCGGTGGTGCTCCCATTTCTGTCACATCGACGGGCATGGGCGGTCCTTCCACGTCGATCGCGGTCGAAGAACTGCTGCGGATCGGAGCGACGACGTTCATTCGTCTTGGTACGTGCGGTGTCATCCAGGAAGACATCAAATGCGGCGACCTGATCGTCAATACGGCGGCCGTGCGTCACGACGGCGCCAGCACGATGTACGTCGAGCCGCTTTATCCGGCCGCGGCCGATTACGAGGTGACGCTTGCGCTGATCGAAGCCTGCGAACGCCTGAACTGCCGTTATCATGTCGGCGTGACGTGCTCGACGGGATCGTTCCATTGCGGACAGGGGCGTCCGGGGTTCCGTGGTTATTCCCAGTCGTTCTTTGAGAACATCGTCGAGGACATGCGCCGCGCGCGCGTGCTCAATTTTGAGATGGAAGCGGCGACGCTGTTCACGATGGGCGGTTTGTACGGCTTCCGTTCCGGCTGTGTATGCGTGGCTGTTGCCAACCGCATTACCAACGAGATGTTCTCCGCGCCGCTGGAGCCGGCCGTGGAAGTCTGCAATCTGGCCGTGAAGATCCTCTTCGAGCGCGACGCGAAAACGCGTGCGGCAGGAAAAGAACGCTGGTCTCCGCTGATCGGGTAGACGTGTTTCGCGTGAAACAAACAAAACTGTCCGAACTGAACTGAAGGAGACGAGCAACATGGAAAAAGCAAGGTCGTCCGGCGTCAGGCCCGTCGGTGCGGTGATCACTCGCCAGCTGCCGCGTGTGTTTCAAATCGCCTGCCAGCTCGGCGAGATGGAGCGCCAATGGGATACGATCGCCGGTCCGCAGCTGGCTTCGCGAACGCAGCCGTTACGTCTTGAACGCGGCGTTCTCATCGTCGCATGCGACACGCCCGCGGCCGCACAGCGCGTCAATCTGAGCGGCGGCACGCTGATCATGCGCGTGCGCCGTCTCGTCGGTCTGGAGCTGCCCGGGGTGCGCGCGATCGTGCGTCGTCCCGAAAAGCACGTGCGCAGGAGCGTTCCCGCGCCGCGAAAAATAACCGTGCCGCAAAAAGCCGTCGATGAAGCCCTCGCGGAAGCTGGCAGGACCATCCGCGATCCGGAACTCGCTCTGGCTTTTGCGCGTGCCGAGGCGGCAGCGAAAACGCGTTACGGCAGCGGAAGAAAAAGGCCCCCTGCGTAAAGAGGAAAGCATAATTCCGAAGTTGATAATTGCGTAAATCTTTGCGTAAGCCTCTTTGCACTCTAGAGGAGCAGTGATTTTATGAAAGAATATTCGTTTGGCGCTGTTCGTGCGATCCGGAACGAACACGTGAGCGCGTCTGCCGTCCCTGATTTCTTATCGGTCGCGGGCACGAAAAACGCCCGCCGCGTCCATCGCGCGCTTTCTGTTTACGAGCCCACTCCGTTGGTGCGCCTTGACGGCCTTGCTCAAAGACTCGGCGTCAAAGCCGTGTTCGTCAAAGACGAATCGAAACGCTTCGGGCTGAACGCGTTCAAGGCCCTGGGCGGCCTGTACTCGCTGTTTTGCCTGATCTGCCGCGAGCTGGAAATCGACGCGCAGACGGCAACATTCGAGGATCTGAAAAAGCCCGGACTGCTTGAAAAGATCCGTACGATGACGTTCGTCACGACCACTGACGGCAACCACGGCAGGGGCGTAGCCTGGGCGGCACATCAGCTTGGCTGCGAAGCGCACGTCTACATGCCCGTTGGGTCTTCGCCGGCGCGCGCCGAGGCGATCCGCGCCTTCGGTGCCGAATGCGTCATTACAAACGCGGGCTATGACGATACCGTGAGGATGACCGCCGGGCTGGCAGCGGAACACGGCTGGTTCCTTGTGCAGGATACGAGCTGGCCGGGCTACACCGATGTGCCGACGTGGATCGTCCAGGGCTACACGACCATGGCCGAAGAAGCGGCTACGCAGTTGGAAGCGGCCGGATTTGCCGCGCCGACGCACGTATTCGTCCAGGCCGGCGTGGGAGCGATGGCCGGCGGAGTGACAGGGTATCTGGCTGCGCGATATGACGGCCGTCGGCCGAAGTTCATCGCCGTAGAGCCGGAAAACATGGCCTGTATCTACCGTTCGGCACAGGTAAACGACGGCGAACCGCACGCCGCCATTGACACGGGAGATACGATCATGGCGGGGTTGAACTGCGGAGAGCCGTGCACGATCGCCTGGCCGGTGCTGCGCGATTATTGCAGCTGGTACGTTGCCTGCCCCGATTATGTCGCCGCGAACGGCATGAGGCTTCTGGCCGCGCCGCTGGCGGGCGATCCGCAGGTGATCTCCGGCGAAAGCGGCGCCGTCACGGCCGGTTTGCTTGCCGAGGTGTGCGGGCAGGAAAACTGCGCGGAGCTGAAAAAGATGATGGGGCTTGACGAGACGTCAGTCATCCTGTTGTTTTCCACCGAGGGCGACACCGATCCGGCAGGCTGGGAACGCATCGTGCATAGAGGCGCGTACCCTGCACCATTTTAAATGACGGATTTTGAACAGTAAGGGGAAGAGAGTATGGAACCGGTTCATCTTACGGCTGCAGACTGTGTTTTCGTGATGATCGACATTCAGGAGAAGCTTGTTCCCGCGCTGAGCGGGGGAGAGAAGGCCGTCTTTGAGGCTTCGCGTCTGCTGCGCTGCGCGCAGGAAATGAAGATCCCGTTGATAACGACGGAGCAGTATCCGAAGGGCCTGGGGCCCACCGTCGGGCCGCTGCGGCCGTTTATCGACGAAAATGCGCTTTTTGCCAAGACGAGCTTTTCCTGCTTCGACGCGGACGGATTTGCCGAAAAACTGTCGGCACAGAAGCGTCGTTCCGTCGTCGTGTTCGGTGCGGAAAGTCATATCTGCCTGCTGACGACGGCGATGGACATGATCAGGCGAGGCTATGAGACGGTCGTCGTCGAAGATGCCTGCGGCAGCCGAAATCCGCGTCATCATGAGCTGGCCATGCGCAACCTGATGGCCGCCGGTGCCGCCGTTCTGCCTGCGGAAACGGTCGTCTATCAGCTGCTCGGCCGGGCGGGGACACCCGAGTTCAAAGCGCTGCTGCCGCTTTTTAAGTAGCGCATGTTTTTTGTTTACGCCGCCGGCGGTGCGATCGCCGGCGCGCTTCTTTACGCGGCGGCGGTAAAGTGTTCGGACGCTTCCTTACGAGGCGTTTTGTGTGCCTGCTGGGCCGTCATGACTGCGGTGTTTGTGCCGTTGCTGCGTGTTCGCTTTGGCGGGGCAGAACACTTTGCGTTGGCCGCGGCGGCACT
>JAEEUD010000090.1 GCA_016286835.1 Pyramidobacter sp.
AGCATCGCGAAAGCGCGGCGCACGACCCAGTTGCCCAGCACGATGAGGGCGAGGGCGTAAAGAAACTCGCGCAGTCTCACGGCGTAGCCGCCGCTTTGCCACAGCTCGGTGTCGAGCATGGTCGCGCCCTCCGTCTGCCACCAGACGCGGATCTTTTCCCGCAGGGGGACGGTGCGGTACTTTTCCTGCAGTTCGTCGATGAGGGCGCGCTCCTGGGCTTTCATGCTGAACAGAAGCGCCGAGTAGGCAAGGCTGTCGTCGATAGCTGCCTGCAGCGAAGCCCGGCTGCGGCGAAGCAAGTCAAGCACGGCGGCGTCGGCTGCGCCGGCGTCGATCTGTTTCTGCACGGCGGCGTAGCGGCCCTGCATGGCAAGCATGTCTTTCTGCGTCTCGGAAAGCTGCTCGTCGAGCGTCTGGACATCCTCGGTCAGCTCGCGCACGGTGTCGGTGATCGCTGCCAGGTCGGCCGCGCCGCGGGCGATGTCATAGCGCAGCGTCCACTCGCGCTTGCGCGCGGCAAGGATGTTCAGGTGCCCCTGTGTGTGTTCGAGCTTTAAGCGCGCGCCGTCGCGTTCATCCTCGCGCACGTCGCGCTCGGTCCGGGCGGCGGCACGGGCATCGTCGCGGGCGGCGTCATACTTTATCTGCGCGGCTTCAAGTTCCTCCTGCGCGCTCCGGAACTGCGCGCTTTCCTGCGAGAGCTGTGTCTCCAGCTCCTTCACGCGGGCGTCGAGTTCGGCGATCTGCGCTTCAAAGCTCTTTTCTTCAAGGTCGAGGTGGTCGCGGATGTAGGCCCGCAGGCGGATATGCCGGTCGCGCGCCAGCTTGCGGGCGCTCAGGACCGTGGCGGCGTTCTCGTGTTTCAGAACGGAGAGCGTGTGATGCGCGCGGGCCGCTTCCGCCAAAAACGCGGCGCCGTACAGTTTCCAGATGTTCTGAGGCGTGTTCTCACGCTCGCAGGTATCGCGGGCCAGCCGCCAGGCGGCCTCGCGGCTTTCGACCAGATGCTGTGCGCGCTCCGCGGCGCCGGCGGCGTGGTCGAGGTCGTACTGTGCGTCATCGATCTGCGAGTTGAGATCTTCAAGCTGGTCGATGTAGGCGTTGTAGAAATTGAGCGGGTAAGGCGGCTTTTCGATCAGCGTCAGTTCGGGTGCGGAGATGTCCTCTTTCCGCTTGGCCAGCATGGCCTCGATGTGCCCCTTGCGGCTGAGGGCGTTGATGATGGCGGGGTAGACGTTTTTCAGGCCGGAGAGCGTCTCCTTGCGGCGGACGACGGCCTCCTCGCTGATGCCGAAGCGCGTGGCGGCCGCGCTGACTGACAGCCTCTCCAGGTCCTCAAGATGCCTGCCGATCGCTTCGGCTCGCCGGGCGCATTCTTCGGCGTTGGGCGCGGGGCTGTAGGGCGATGTGTCATCGCTTCCGGGCTGCCTTGAAACGGGCGCCGGATCGGGGGCGCCGGATGCTGCGTCCCCGGTCAGGCTGACGTTCCCGCCGGTGAGCAGCGATACGGCGTCAAGCGCGGAGGATGCGACGGCGGACCCGAGTATCATCAGCACGGCAAGCACAAAACATTTCTTTTTCATGAAACTGCCACTCCTGTTTGGTCAAAAAACGGGCGAATAAAGTCTGTACGCGGAAGAGACGGGCCCGTCAGACCGTCAGCGACCGGTCGTCGTCGCGGCGCTCGGGCTTCGGGACCGGCGCGGGATGGAAGAGGTTCACGTCCATGTGCGGGTAGGCCATGGCGATGCCCTTTTCGGCAAAGGTCTCCTGGATCTTCTCGCGCATCTCGGAACGGACCCTCGGGCCTTTGGCGAGCCGCTGATTGATCCAGAAGTAGAGAATGAAGTCCAGCGAGCTGGCGCCGAAGTCGGCGAAGCACACCCACGGCTCCGGAGTCCTGAGGATCCTCGGGTCGCTGGCGACGATCTCAAGCAGCGTCTCACGGACCAGCTTCGCCGGCGTGCCGTATTCCACGCCGACGTTGATCTCGCAGCGCAGCAGGGCGTCGGACAGGCTCCAGTTGACGAGCTGCTTTTCCAGCAGTTCGCTGTTGGGGATGACGACTTCCTTCTCGTCGAAGGTGCGGACCAGCGTGGAGCTGACGCCGATATCGGCCACGGTGCCGGAGACGCCGCCGACCTCGATGACGTTGCCGAGGCGGAAGGGGCGCTTGAGCGTCAGCAGGATGCCGCTCATGAGGTTTTTGAACAGGTTCTGCGTGCCGAATCCAATGGCGATGGCGACGGCGCCGCCAAGGAACGCGAAGGCCGTGAGCGGGATGCCGACGATGTGGAGCGCCCCCAGGAAGATGGCGATGCCGGCGACGTAAAACAGCAGACGGTTCAGCGAGCGCCTGCTGGTCTCGTCGATCGTGAAGCGCTTCGACGCCAGCCAGACGAGCATGGCGATGCCGCGTTTGGCGCCCCATGTGCCGAGCACGATGAGCGCGAGGGCGATGAGGAATTCTTTCAGGCGCACGGCGTAGCCGCCGCTCTGCCACAGCTCGGTGTTGAGCAGCGCCGTGCCCTTGCTGGTCCACCAGGCGCGCGCCTTGTCCCAGATGGAGACGGTCTTGTAGGTCGCCTGTAGTTCGGCGATGAAAGCGCGCTCCTGCGCGCCCATGCTGAACAGGTGGGAGACGTAGGCCAGGCAGCTGTCGATGCTGGCCTGCAGGGCGGTGCGGATCTTGCGCAGGGACGCCAGTTTCGCGTCGCCCGGTTCCGTGGCGTCGATCAGCTTCTGGACCATGGAATAGCGTCCCTGGAGCGCGAGCAGGTCTTTCTGCGAATCGGACAGCTCTTCTTCGAGCTTCAGGGCTTCGGCGGTCAGCTCCTTGACGGTGTCGGGGATCTTCGAGACGTCGGCGGCGCCGCGGGCAAGGTCGTAGCGCAGCGTCCAGATGCGCCTGCGCGCGGCGAGCACGATGAGGTTCCCCTGCAGATGGTCAAGTTCAAGACGAAGGCGTTCGCGCTCGGCTTCGCGCATGTCGCGTTCGAGCAGAGCCCCAGGCCTGGCATCCTCCTTGGCGGCGGCGTACTTGAGCTGAGCGGCCTCGAAGTCGTCGAGGGCCCGTTTGAATTTGCGGTTCAGCTCGGTGCGGCTCGCTTCGAGCTTTTTCACGGACGCGGCGAGTTCGGAGACCTGTGCTTCAAAGCTCTTTTCCTCAAGGTCGAGGTTGTCGCGGATGTACGCCTGCACGCTGCCCTGACGCTCGATTTTCAGCTTGCGGGCGGCGAGCGTGGCGGCCGCGTTCTCCTGAACGAGGCGCGCGGCGGTGCTCTGTGCGCGGGCGATCTCCAACTGATACGAGGCGCCGGTCAACTCCCAGGTGGTCGCGGGCGTGCGCTCCTTGGCGTAGCGGTCGCGGGCGAGGCGCCAGGCCGCTTCGCGGTCCTTGATCAGGTCTTTGACGCTTTCGGCGTAGACGGCGGCGCGGTCGATGTCGCTCTGCGCGTCGTCGAGCTGCGCCCGGAGATCGGCGAGCTGGTCGATGTAGGCGTCGTAAAATTCGAGGGGATACGGCGGCTTGATCGTCAGGCTCAGCTCGGGCGAGCTGGTGTCCGATTTCTGCTTGGCCAGTTCGGCATCGACCTGCGTTTTCCGGCTGAGCGCGTTGATGACGGCGGGATAGGCGTTTTTCAGGTTCGTCAGCGTTTCGATGCGGCGCGTCACGGCCTCTTCGCTCACGCCGAAGCGCTGCGCGGCTTCGTCGGTCTTCAGCGCGCTCCAGTCGTCGAGCAGCTTGCCGATCTCTTCGGCGCGCACGGCGCAGGCGTCGGCATCGGCCTGGGGCTCGTAGGGCAGGGCGGGATCGTCGCTTTTCGCGGTCACGGCAACGTCGGCCGACGCGGCGTTAGTGTCGGAAACGGCGCCGCCGGTGACGATCGAGAGCGCGTCCAGAGCGAAGGCGGAAGCGCTCAGCGAAAGCGTCAGCAGCAGAGCCAGTGCGGTCAGTTTCTTGTTCATGAGGCAGCAACTCCTGTATTTGCAAAATTTCAACTCCGAATTATAAGACTTTCGGCGTGAAAACGCGAATCGTATATAATCCACGCTTCCCCTCTTGACTTCAAGCGCGCTTCATGCGCTATGCTCTTCGCGTCTGCTATAATAGGACACCGGGGAAACGATCACTTTTATTATAGGGGGAATCATGCCATGGAGAAGAAATCAGTCGTCTATTTCGCGCCGTTCACGGCCGCTGTCAGCAAGGTCGACGTGCTGAAAAAGGCCATCGAGGCCGTCGAGCTCGGCAAAACGGTCAAAGCCGGCGATCTCACCGCCGTCAAGCTGCACTTCGGGGAGAAGGGCAACGACACCTACATGCGCCCGATCTTCATCCGCGCCGTCGTGGACGAGATCAAAAAGTGCGGCGGCAAGCCGTTCCTGACCGACAGCAACACGCTTTACGTGGGCAGCCGCAAGAACGCCGTCGATCACCTGATCACGGCCGTCGAGAACGGCTTCGGCTACGCTCAGGTAGGCGCACCGCTGATCATCGCCGACGGGCTCAAGAGCAACGACTTCCGCGAAGTGGAGGTCGACGCGAAGCACTTCAAGACCGTCGAGGTCAGCTCCGCCATCGCCGAGGCTGACGCGCTTGTCGTCGTCTCGCACTTCAAGGGCCACGTGGCGGCCGGGTTCGGCGGCACGATCAAGAACCTCGCCATGGGCTGCGCACCCGCGCGCGGCAAGAAGGCGCAGCACCAGGTGCGCCTCACCGTCGACGAGGAAAAGTGCATCGGCTGCGGTAAGTGCTTCCGCAACTGCCCGGGACATGCCATCAGCATGGTGAAAGGCGAGGGCGGCAAAACGGTTTCGTGCGTCGATCCCAAGCCGTGCCTGGGCTGCTGCGAGTGCATGACCGTCTGCCCCACGGGCGCGATCAGCATCGCCTGGACGGGCGCCGACGACATGGCCGAGTTCAACGAGCGCATGGCCGAGTACGCCTGGGGCGCGGTGAAGGACAAAAAGCGCGTCGTCTACATCAACGTGATGATGGACATCACGCCGTTGTGCGACTGCTGCGGCTGGAGCGACACGCCCATCGTGCCGAACATCGGCATCGCCGCCAGCACCGACCCGGTGGCGCTCGACAAGGCCTGCTACGACATGGTGACGGAGATCGCGGGCTCCGAAGTGGAGCATCATCACTTCCACGCCGGCGACGACAAGTTCGCCCTGCTGCACCCGATCACGCGCCCGCACGCGCAGTTCGAGCACGGCGCGGCCATCGGCATGGGCAAACTGGACTACGAGCTCGTGAAGATCGACATCGAAGAGGGCGAAGGGGAATAATTGATTAGTAATTAAAGCCGCGCTGATGCCGGATTGCCTCTAAAGGGCAAAACCCGCATCAGCGCGGCTTTTCGTGTTAAATGACGTTCGTCAGCAGAGCGTAATATCCGACCATCAGCGCGCAGAAGATCAGCGACAGGGGCAGCGTGCGGAAGATCAGACGGCCCAAAGGGACCTTGAAATACTCCGAGGCCACGACCAGGCAGATGTGCACCGGCGCTACCAGGCTGGCCGAGTGACAGGCGCACATCAGCAATGCCATCAGCGGCGCGCTGGCCCCCATTGCCGAGAACGCCAGCGGCGCGCCCAGCGCGATGATTCCCGCCGAGCCGCTGATCGTGCCGCCGACGAAGAACATCAGCGCGAACACCAGCGCCGGCGGCAGCGGCAGGGCCGAGAGCATCGCCGGCAGCTCGCCGAGCAGCCCCGTGGCGGCGATGTACTCGCGCAGCACGAGCACCAGATACGTGTTCAGCTGCAGCTTCTTCTCAAACGCCGAGACGAAGAACGGAGCCAGTTCCTTCGGCGAGAAGCGCGCTACCAGCGCGAACAGCACGATCACGCCCAGCAGCGCAGGCACGATCGGGGCGCGGAATCCCAGCAGCAGCGCCAGGATCAGCAGCAGCGGCCAGAGATGAAAGGCCAGATTGCCCGCGTCGCGCAGACGGTTTTCGCTCTTCGGCGTGCCCGGATCGGTGGGGATGCGGCGCAGGAACGAGAAATAGCCGATCAGCGCCAGCGCGACGACGGGAACGATCATGCAGGGCACGAAACGCGCCAGCGGCACGCCGGAAATGCTCAGCATCAGCAGCACGCTGGAGTACGTCGGCAGCGTGCTCTCGGGGATGTGGCGGAACCAGCTCGTTGCAGCCGCCTGCTCGACCGGCGTGAGCCAGCCGTCGGTGGCCTCTTTGACGATGTCGCCGCAGATGATCATCGCCCCCGCCGAGGGCAGCAGGCCGATGAACATCGGTGCGACGGCCGCGTTGATCCTGCGGTTGTGGAACAGGCCGTTCAGGTCCCGGCTGGCATTGCGGATCATCGCGCGGCGTTCCAGCATCCGCTGCAAAAACGTGATCAGATACAGCGCCGCGAGCACGTTCAGAGAACCCGGACGCTTCAGCACCGTCCAGAACATCAGCAGCGCGTCGTCCGCCGGGATCCGCCACAGCAGCGCCACGGCGGCCAGCCCGCCGAGGATCGCCTGCCACAGCGGGCGCCCGAACGCCAGCAGCGCGACGATCACGGCAAAAACGACGCCAAGATAGACGATCGACATGAATTAATCTCCCCTCAAAACGCAGACGCACTGTTCATGAGAAAAAACGCGCGTCCGGCGTGGTCATTCCGTTCGTAAAGCACACGATTTCCTCATGCCTTGACAGCGAACGTCACGGTACACCGAAGCGCTGTCAGCATGTCAAGCAGGGCGTCAATGGAAAATTTCTCGATCTTCCCTCGGAACAGGTCGCTGATCCTGGGCTGGGTCACGCCGCACTGTGCTGCAGCTTCTGCCTGCGTCAGGCCGCGGCTTCTGATTATCTTTTCGATCGTGATCATCATGTCTGATTTGATACGCATCCGTTGCGCGTCAAAAGCTGTCTTTTCAAGGGCATCCCAGACATTTTCAAAGCGTTCAATCTGTGGTTCTGGCATTTTGACTCCTCCATTTCATGAGAGTTCTGTAACGTTCCTGACCGACCTTTATGTCCTGCGGTGCAGTCTTCTGTGATTTCTTCTCAAAGGCGTGAAGGACATAGACTGTCTGATCGAAGCGGGCAATGTAAAAAACGCGGTACGCTCCGGATGCGTCCCGTACACGCAGTTCTTCGACTCCCAACCCGACGATCGTCATCGGCTTAAAATCTGCTGGCTGTTCGCCGACCTGGACTTTGTGAAGCTGGT
>JAEEUD010000091.1 GCA_016286835.1 Pyramidobacter sp.
ACCGTGAAGTACTGGAGCAGGATAAGGAAATGGTCTTCGGCGACGCGCTGATGGACGGAGACGCGTGGATCAGCCACGACTGCGACGCGGCCGTCGATACCGGCCTCGTCACCCCGACAGGAACGCCCGTGACGCTCGATCCCGCCTTTGCCGAGGCCGATTTCGTCGTGCTCGTGGGCGGCATCACCTATCACGACATGGCCGGCTACAGCGGCGGGCGAAAGATGATCATGCCCGGCATCTCCGGCCGCCGCTCGATCGTCGTCAACCACAACCACTGCCTCGTTGACGGCAAGCTGAACCCGCTCACCGACACGGGCCTGATCGAGACCAACCCGATGGCGATCGACCAGCACGCCTACGCCGACCTAGCCGTACGGGGCAAAAAGTGCTTCCTGCTCAACACGATCGCCGACAAGTACGGCAAACCGGCCGCGTGGGTCGCCGGCGGCCTGTGGCCGGCGTGGGAAACGGGCTGCAAAGCCTGCCACTCGATCGACTCGATCTACATCCCGGAAAAGGCGAAGCGCTGCATCACCTCATGCGGCGGCTACCCGTTCGATTTCGATCTCTATCAGGGTACGAAGGCGCTGTTCTCGCCGCTCGGCGCGATGGAAAAGGACGCTCCCGTCGTGCTCGTCGCCGATCTGGAAGACAGTCTCGGCCCGGGCGACTTCGAGCAGTCGCTGCTGCGCTCGCTGGCCGATCCCGCCGGGTTCGCCGCGTACTTGAAAGAAGCGTTCACCATTCCCGGTTACATCGCCCTGAGACTGGTGCTGGAGATGCAGGGCCGCCCCGCCGCGCTCGTCACATCGAGAGAAAACGTGCCCTTCCCCGGCAAGGTCTTCCGCACCGTGCAGGAGGCAGACAACTGGCTGCTCGAAACGTCGGGCACGGACGGCTTGTCGATGCTCGTACCCAGCGGCAACGCCATTCATGTGCTGGTGGAAAAGTAAGCCTATCTCAAAAACGCATAGCGGCGCGTTCCGAAATCCATCGGAACGCGCCGTTGCTTTTTGCTGATAAATGAGTTTTCATTCTCGCGGACTTCTTCATAAAGATGTCTTCAAATTCGTTTGGCCTCAAAAATGCGAGATTTCACGAGTTCGCGTTTTCGCGTTTGGATTGCCTCGAAGGGCAAAAGATGGCTCTATTGCCCGCTTCGCGCCCATAGGACGGCGAAGGACGAGCGAACATAATTGCGGCTTGCGGGGATTTTTGTGATCTAATCGGCCCTATCCCGTTCTATCCCTGGCTATCCTTTCCTATCGCTTTTGAATCTATTCGATTTTCATATATAATAAATCTATGCGCATTGGGAATGCCATGAGGCGTTCCTATCATTTTACTCGAGAAGGAAAATGTGAATGGAGACAAAATAGACTTTTGTCCTTTTGCAGTGTCTGTAATTTGAAATGAGGTTGATTCACCATGACTCAGACTTCCGCGTCTTCCCGCATGAGTCGGGGCTCTGTGGCCCGTTTGCTTATCCAGTTCTCTCTGCCCGCGACGCTCGGCATGGTCGCGAGCGCTTTGTACAACATCGTCGATCGGCTTTTCATCGGACGCTTCACGGGAGCCGACGGACTGGCCGCGGTGGGGCTGACGTTCCCGCTGACGGTCTTTGTGATCGCCGCCGGTTCGCTCGTGGGCGTCGGAGCGGCTTCGCAGATCTCGCGTTTTCTCGGCGAAGGGAGAACGCGCGCGGCTGAAAGAGCGCTCGGAAACGCGCTCGCCGTGATGACCGTTTTCTCCGTATTGTTCACGCTGCTGGCGCTGCTGCGGCTGGACGGGCTCGTGCGCGCTCTCGGCGCGACGAGTGCTCTGTTCGCGCAGACGCGCGTGTACACGAAGATCCTGCTCTGGGGCCTGCCCTTCAATCTGCTGGCCTTCGCGATGAACGCGATGATCCGCGCCGAGGGCTTCCCGCGCGTGGCGATGTGGAGCATGTTCATCGGCGCGGCGGCCAACGTGTTTCTCGACTGGCTGCTGATCGTCGTGCTGAACATGGGCGTCGCCGGCGCCGCTTTGGGCACGTCGGTCGCTCAGGCCGCATCGTTCGCCTGGTGCGCGCTCTTTTATCTGCGCCGTCAGGGCACGCTGCGCGTCTCGTCCGTTTCGCTGCGCCCGGATCGCGCGATCCTGACCGAGATGCTGCTGGTTGGGCTGTCGCCCTTTTTGATGGAGCTGTTCTACACGTTCAGCATGATGCTGTTCAACAACATCGCCGGCTCCCACGGCGGCGATCTGGCGCTGTCGGCCATCGGCATCTTCTTCTGTCTTGACAATCTGATCTATCTGCCTGTGTTCGGCATCGGCGAGGGATTGCAGCCGATCGTCGGCTACAACTTCGGCGCGCACCAGTCGAACCGCGTCCGTCAGGCCGTACACTGCGCGATCATGATGAGCACAGCGTACTTCGCCGTTTCGTTCGTCTGCGCGGAGGTCTTCACGCGCGGCATGATCGGGCTGTTCACGAGCGGCAACGAGCCGCTGATCGCGCTCACGGCGCGGGCGATGCGCATCGGCTACATCGGGATGCCCTTTGCCGCGGCCGGGATCGTGGCCAGCAGCGCCTTTTTGGCGATCGGCCGCTCCGGATTGAGTCTGTTCCTCAACTTCTGCCGCCAGGGGCTGCTGTTCCTGCCGGCGCTGCTCGTCCTGCCCCGCCTGATGGGACTGGACGGCGCCTGGAGCTGCTTCATCGTCGTCGATGCCGGCGGCGGGCTTGTGGGCGCGCTGCTGTTGTGGAAGTTCTGGAACGTCTTCGCGGGCGAGCATCGCGAAGAAGGCGCGCGGCAGACGGTCTTTGCATTTAATAAATAAATTTCTCATGAGGCGCTGCACCGCATTCGGAAAAATGCGATTTTCCCGTTTGACAAAGCGCCGTTTGTCTGGTATATTCTCTCTTGCGTTCAAGGTACGGGGTTGTAGCTCAGTCGGTTAGAGCGCCGGCCTGTCACGCCGGAGGTCGAGAGTTCGAGTCTCTTCAGCCCCGCCATTCGAACATGCGGAAGTAGCTCAGGGGTAGAGCACAACCTTGCCAAGGTTGGGGTCGCGGGTTCAAATCCCGTCTTCCGCTCCATTAAAATCACGCCCTGCCGTTTTTCGGCGGGGCTTTTTTATGTGAACTGTTTTGTTTACGAACGCCCGTTTAAAAATCAAACCGCGTGTGATACAATCGCGCGAGTGGATCATCAATTACGTTTTATTTGAGAAGGAGCGGATTTTTTCATGCTGGATTCTTTGGCCGGCCGTCTGCATACCACGCCGGAGACGCTCAAAAGAGAGCTGAAAACCTTTTTCGTGACCACGTTCGGCTCACTGCTGTACTGCATCGGCACGGTGTTTTTCGTCAAGCCGGCGCTGCTGCCCAGCACGGGCGTGATGGGGATCTGCCTGCTGCTCAACTACGCGTTCGGCGTGCCGCTGAGCATCAGCAACCTCGTGCTCAACCTGGCGCTGTTCGCCTTCGCCTTCAAGGTGCTGCCCAAGCGTTTCTCGTTCTGGACGCTGTATTCAGTCGTCGCCGTGTCGTTCTTCATGGAAGTGCTGGAGTACCTGCCCAAGCCGGTCATCGCCGACAGGATGCTGCTGGTCATCGCAGCCGCCGTGCTGCACGGGATCGCTCTGGCCGTCGTCTTCTCGACGGGCGGATCGACGGGCGGCATGGATATCATCTCCATGGCCATGCGCCGCAAGTACGGCATCGAACTCGGCAGCACGACGATGTACCTCAACTTCGCCGTCATCCTCATGTTCCTCACCATCGTGCCGTTTGAAAACGCGGCCTACGGCTTCCTGCTGGCCTACGTGACCTCGCTCGTGCTCAACGGCGACTTGCGCGCCTTCTCGCAGCGCAACGAGGCATTGATCATCACCGATCAGGTCGAGCTGGTGCGCAATTACATCATCACCACGCTGCACCGCGGCGTGACGATCTTCCCCGCCCGCGGCGGATGGGACGGTCAGTCGCACGACGTGCTCATCACGTTGCTGGCGCCCCGTCAGGAAAACGCGCTCAAGATCTTCCTCAAAGAGCACGACCCCAAAGCCTTCATGCGCGTGTCCATCGCCGCCGAAGTGCTCGGCAAAGGCTTCCAGAAGTGGGAAGAGTAAGCTAATAACAGTAACAGAAAACGGCGCTGTAAACATTTTTCGGTTTACAGCGCCGTTTTCTGTTATTGACACCAAATATGACACCATATAAAATGACAGCGAGGTGATGGAATGTCGCAGTGGGAGAAACTCATTGAGCGTATTCGTTCTCTTTCAAAAGAAACACGCTTTAATGAACTGAAAAAAGTTCTTGAGCGATGCGGTTACGAAATGCGGCCAGCCGGACACGGCGGCAGCCATGTCACTTTTCGCAAAAAAGGACGGAATCCGATTACAGTACCGAAGAAGGATCCCGTGAAGACTGTCTATGTTGAAATGGTACGGGATGCAATCCTAGAGGAGGAAAAGGAACATGAAAACGATTGAGGAATACATGCGTCTTCCCTATCGGCTCGAGATCGTCCCTGATCCCTATGAAGGCGGTTTTGCCGCGCGTTATCCTGAGCTACCAGGATGCGTGACCGTCGGCGAGACTCTGGAAGAAGCTGCGGCAAACGCTCTTGACGCCAAAAGAGCGTGGCTCGAGGCTGCGATCGAGGACGGAATCTACATTGCCGAACCAAATGACAAGAGAAACGCCTATTCAGGACAGTTCAAACTACGTATTCCCAAAAGTTTGCATCGATCGCTCGCAGAAGATGCAAAGCAGGAAGGCATCAGCATGAACCAATACTGCATCTATCTGCTTTCGATGAATCGAGCCTCTCGAAAAACGCATTGACGTAAAACACTGCACTATAAATCCCCCGCTCTCGCAGGCTGTGAAAGCGGGGGATTTTCAGTACAGCGAAATATTCATTTTTCCAGCGCTTTACGCCGCAGGCGGGACGACACCGCGTCGGCCGCCAGGACAACGACGGAAAGGCCGAGCAGGCACGCGCCGGCCGAGGGCCAGTCGCAGCCGTTCATGGCAAACAGCAGCGTCGTGCCGATGCCGCCGGCACCGACGAGACCCATCACCGAAGCTTCGCGCAGGTTCACGTCGAAACGGTAGAGCGAAGCGGCCGCAAGATGCGCGCGCGCAGCCGGCCAGACGGCACGTGCGAACACGGCAGAGAGCGGACAGCCGGAAGCACGCAGGGCCCGGGCCGGACGAAGATCGAGGTCGTCGAAGACGCCCGTGAACAGCTTCACGCACATGCCCAGCGACAGCGCCGCGAACGTGAGCAGACCGGCAAACGGCCCCGGCCCGGCGACGCGGATGAACAGCAGTCCGTAAACGACAGCCGGCACCGTGCGCAGGGCGGCGGAAAAAGCGCGCGAGGCAAGCGTGAGGGCAAAGGGAACAAAGCGGCGGCACGACAGCACGGCCAGAGGCAGCGACAATGCCGCGCCCAGCGCCGTCCCGGCAAACGCCATGCATACGGTTTCCAGCAGCAGTGCAGGTACGCCGCCTTTATCGAGGCCGAACAGCAGCGCCGTGTTGGGACGGACAAGACCGCCGAACAGCCCGCACATGACGCGGAAACCAGCGGCCGTCGCGTTCTGCCCGGAAAGACGCGACGCGCACAACAGTGCACAAGAGGCGAGGATCAGACCAAGCGCGCGTTTCCACGCGGGAGAAAGCGGCCGTTCGCCGGAAAGCGCCGCGCGCAGACGGGCCGAAGCCGCTTCGATGAGCAGCACGGCGGCGCAGAGCGTCATGAGGATCGCGCCGGCGCGGGCATATTCGCGCCAGGCCAGCTTTTCCGACAAAACCAGCCCCAGCCCGCCCGCGCCGACGTAGCCGAGGATCGCGGCGTGGCGCACGTTGGCCTCGAGGATGTAGAGCGCGTTGGCGGCAAAACCGGGCATGATCCGCACGAGCGTGGTCCGCGCGAACGCCTTCGCCCGCCCGCAGCCGGATGAAGTCAGCGCTTCAAGCGCCCCCGGCGGATCAAGGTCCATCGCTTCCCAGGCCAGACGCGCGAGGATCCCGAAGCTGTACAGTGAAAGCGCCGCGACGCCGGTCAGGCTCCCCGTCCCCAGCCAGAACGACAGCGACAGCGCCAGGACCAACGCCGGAACGGTGCGCAAAAGATTAACGAGCGTGCGCAGCGCAGCGGCAAGGTTCGGCCGGCGCGACACGGCCGCCGAACAGAACGGCGCAAACGCAAGCGCTGCGACGGCGCCGGCGAGCGTGCCGAGAAAGGCCATCTCCGCCGTCTGCCGCAGCGGCTCGATCAGCGCGGGCAAAAACCCCCAGTCGGGAGGGAACATCTTCTTCAAGATGAAAAAGAACTGTCCGCCCCGCTGCGCCAGCAGGCCGAAGTCAAAACCGCACCGCGACGACGCAGCGACGACGGCGAAGAGCAGCAGCGCAGGCCGCAGGAACCGTTTCATGCAACCTCGTCCCCGTAGATCGTTTTCAACGTCCCGGACGTGAGCGCCTCAGGCGTTCCCGTGAAAACGACATGCCCTTCGCGCAGGCCGACGATGAAATCCGCATAGCGCCGCGCCTGATCAACGCTGTGGCTGTTCATGATCACCGTCGCGCCTTCCTCGCGCTGCAAGCGCTTTAAAAGCGAAAGCACGTTCTCGGCGTGGACGGGATCGAGCGAGGCCACCGGCTCGTCGGCCAGCAGCGCTTCGCACCCCTGCATCAGCGCGCGGGCGATGGCGCAGCGCTGCTTTTCGCCGCCCGAAAGCGACGCCGCGCGCTGCAGCTCCTTGCCGCTCAGCCCCACACGCGTCAGAAGAGAACGGGCCCGCTCCGTGCGCACCCGGCCGAACGCTCCGAAAAGCGCGCGCCAAAAGCCGACTTCCGCCAGCGCGCCGTTGAGCACGTTGTCGAGCGCCGTGCTCTGTTCGACGAGACAGAAATCCTGCCAGATCGTGCCGATCCTTCGCTGTGCCTCCCGCAGTACGCTGCCCCGTGCGGCGGCCATATCCACGCCGCCGGCAAGCACTCGCCCGGCGTCGGCCCGGTCCATGCCGTTGATGCAGCGCAGCAGCGTCGATTTTCCCGCGCCGCTGGGACCGATCACGGCCGTGAAGCTGCCGGCGGGAAAGACGGCGCTGACGCGGTCAAGGGCTGTGCCGCCCGAATAGTATTTAGTCACGTTCTCAAGCCGGATCTCGATCACGGCGCATCAGTCC
>JAEEUD010000092.1 GCA_016286835.1 Pyramidobacter sp.
GACAGAAGCTGCCGATTTTCTCGGCTTCTGGTCTGCCGCATAACCGCATGGCCGCCCAGCTGGCCCGTCAGGCTAACGTTATCGGCGGCGGCAGCGAGAAGTTCGCCGTCGTCTTTGCTGCCATGGGCATCACGTTTGAAGAAGCCTCGTTCTTCATGGAGGACTTCCGCAAAACAGGCGCCCTTGACCGCACCGTCATGTTCGTCAATCTTGCCAACGACCCCGCCATTGAGCGTATCTTCACGCCCAAGTTGGCGCTGACCGCTGCTGAGTATCTGGCCTTTGAGAAGAACATGCACGTGCTCGTCATCCTCACTGACTTGACGAACTACTGCGAAGCTCTCCGCGAGATTTCGGCTGCTCGTAAGGAAGTTCCCGGCCGCCGCGGCTATCCCGGCTACCTTTACACCGACCTTGCGACGATGTACGAGCGCGCCGGCCGCGTCAAGGGCAGCACGGGCTCGATTACGCAGGTTCCCATTCTCACCATGCCCGAGGACGACAAGACCCACCCGATCCCCGACCTTACCGGCTACATCACCGAAGGTCAGATCATCCTCAGCCGTTCGCTGCACCACAACGGCATCTATCCGCCCGTTGACGTTATGCCCTCGCTGTCGCGACTGAAAGACAAGGGTATCGGCGAAGGCAAGACCCGCGAGGACCATGCCGACCTGATGAACCAGCTCTTCGCTGCCTACTCACGCGGTAAGGAAGCCAAGGAACTGGCCGTCATCCTCGGCGATGGCGCCCTCAGTGAGGACGACAAGGCGTTCGCCCGCTTCGCGACGCGCTTTGAGGACGAGTACGTCCGTCAGGGCGAGTACACCAACCGCACGATCGAGCAGACGCTGGCCCTCGGCTGGCAGCTCCTCAACATCGTTCCCGTCAAGGAACTCAAGCGCGTGAAGGACAAGTACATCCAGAAGTACCTGATGCCGCTGAAGGAAAAAGCTGAAAACGCGGACAAGGCGTAAGGGAGGCGACCGGCTATGGCACGTGTGAACGTGAACCCGAACCGAATGGAGCTTTCCCGGCTCAAGAAACGTCTCGCCGTGGCGATCCGCGGACACAAGCTGCTCAAGGACAAGCAGGATGCCCTGATCAAGGCTTTCCTTGAAAAAGCGCGCGCAGTCAAAGCTGCCCGCGAGAAAGTCGAAAATGAGCTCGTCTCGTGCTACCATGGTTTTCTCATGGCCCGCGCTCAGACTTTGCCCGCGATGCTCGAAGAAGCCCTGATGATCTCGGGCAGCACCTGCACCCTTGACGTGAAAACGCGCAACGTGATGAGCGTCATCGTGCCCGAATACGAAGTCCATCAGGAAGGCAGCACTTTCAACTACGGCATGGCGACCACCCCCGCCAGCCTGGACGTGGCGCTGGAAGACTTTTCCAAGGTCATTCCCAGCCTGCTCCAGCTTGCCGCCGATGAAAAGGCCGTTGCCCTGATGTCGACCGAGATCGAGCGCACGCGCCGCCGCGTCAACGCGCTGGAGCACGTCATGATCCCCAACTATGCCGAGACCATCAAATACATCTCGATGAAGCTGGACGAGCAGGCCCGCTCCACTACGAGCCAGCTGATGAAAGTCAAGGAGATCGTCAGCAAGCATTAAGCGGCGAAAATCATGCAGCATAAAAAGCTGCCCGTCGGAAATGACGGGCGGCTTTTTTGCTGTTCGATCCTATATGACAAATGAGCCTTTGTGTTTTTCACGCGAGACTCGTATAATTGTGGCAAATGTTGATTGCGTGGTGATCGGGATGAGCGAAAACGAAACATTGGAGCGATATGAGCTGATCGTGCCGAAGGACGAGGACGGGACGCGGCTCGATTTGTTTGTTGCCGGCGAGCTGTCTGTGTCGCGGAGCCGCGTGCAGAAACTGATCGAGGGTGGAGCTGTCGTTTCGCCTGGAGTGAAAAAGATACGTGCGGCACTGCGTGTACAGGACGGACAGACTTTTGTCGTAACGTTACCGCAGGCTCGGCCGTCGCGGATCGAGCCGCAGAAGGTGCCTTTCGACGTCGTCTATGAGGACTCGCATGTGATCGTCGTCAACAAGCCAGCCGGCGTGGTCGTCCACCCAGGGGCCGGGCGTCCTGACAACACGCTTGTCAACGGATTGATGGAGCGTTTCCCGGAGATCGGCAAAATCGGCGACGCCGTGCGCCCCGGCATCGTGCACAGGCTCGATGTTGGAACGAGCGGCCTGATGGTCGTAGCGCGGAGTGACGAGGCGTTCGCTGGGCTGACGAAAGCGTTTGCCGAACACGAAGTGCTGAAGGAATATCTGGGACTCGGCGTCGGTGCCCTGCGCGCGAAAGAGGGCACGATCGATGCCCCGATCGGCCGCGATCCCCACAATCGCCTGAAGATGTGCGTGACCTGGGACGGGCGTGAGGCGGTGACAGACTACACGGTCCTGTGGACGCGCGCGCGTTATAACCTGATCAAAGTGAGGCTGCACACGGGGCGCACGCACCAGATCCGCGTGCATATGCGCGCGCTGGGGTGTTCGCTCGACGGCGATACGCTCTACGGACCAAAGGATCCGGCGCAGCACATCCTCAAGGATCGCGTGTTCCTGCATTCGTGGCATCTGGGCTTTGCACATCCGGTGACAGGGGAGTGGCTGGAATTCCGTGCGCCGTTGCCGCAAGAGCTTGTCGAGGCTTTGCGTGTGCCACTGGCGCAGGCTGAGGAGCGATAAGGAGGCGCGGACATGTTTTTGATTCGCGGATACGGTTTTATGCTGGCGATGGGCGTATATTTCCTTGGCATGTTCGCGGCTTTGTGCCTGTTCGGCGACGGAATGGACGAACGCGGACAGGTGAAACTGATCTTCTGCGCTCACGCGCTGCTGACTGTGCTTGATATGGTGCTGCTGATGTGGCTCAACCGCCGCAGTGTAAAACATACGGTTTGCGGAGCTCCCGCTCAGTTTTTCATGATCGCGCTTGGCCTGATCATGGCCGGCGTGCTGTGGTGGGCGTTTCGCGGAGTATTTGCCTAGTCCGGAAAAGTTAAAAGGCCGCTTTTGCCGTTGATGAAAACACGGCAGAAGCGGCTTTTTGATGAGTACAAAAGGTTTGTAGGAAGTCAGCGCACGATCTCTTTCCAGTCGTCGCGTCCGGCGAGGACAGTGCGCGGGCGCTTGTAGGTGACGTTCGCCGGACCGGCGCCGGCGATGTGGCGCACCTGCTTTTTTTCGGTGTAGTCGATGACCGACGACGGCGCATCGCATTCACTGTAATGCAGGGCCAGCGATGCGGCGGCGCGGACAGCCTGATTCAGTTCTTCGGGATCGGCAGGCGGGTTTTTGAGGATGACGTGCGAGCCCGGGAACTCGTGGACGTGGAACCAGAGATCGTCCGGCGCTGCTTCCTGGAACGTGACATAACGGTTGCCGCGTTCATTGAGACCTACGAGGATCAGACTTTCCCCCAGCGTAAAACGCAGGTGCGGCGGCAGCGGCTTTTTTACCTTGCGGGAGCTCTGCGTCTTTTGCCGTGAAACGTCGGTGTACTGACTGGCGATCTGCTCGCAGACTTCGGTCAGCTTCTCGACGCTGTTTACGCGGCGAAGGTTGGCTTCGAGCGAGGCGATGTCGGCCAGCTCGTTTTGCAGCGCGGAAGTCTGTTCTTTTACGGCGCTGACGTCGGCGCGGTATTTCTGGTATTTCTTAAAATAGGCCTGCGCGTTACCCTGCAGGTCGAGTGCAGGATTGAGACGTACCGTTACGGTCTTTTCGCCCTCTGCGTCCCAGTAGGAGAGTGTTGCGCTTTCCTGGCGCGAGTTTACTTTGCCGAAATTCTGGATCAGCGCTTCGCCGGCAATTCGGTACTGATCACAGTTTTCGGCCTTTTCGATCTGACTGAGCAGGCCTTCCATGTGTTTGACGCGGCGTCCGCGAGCGCGGTCGAGGATCTTGAAGGCCTTCGCGGCGATATTTCGTGCGGCACGCTGTTCGAGCGCCCCGGCGATGTAGCCGCGGCAAAACGCCAGTCCGTCCTTCTGGGCGTCGTCCGCACCCGGCAGCGCGGCACCGAGTGCTGTCAGATAATTGCCGAGGCGCTGAAAGGTTACTGTTTCGCCAAAGAGTGCGCGGCGCACGAGTTCTTCATTACCGTCTTCCAGTTCGCCGTTCAGGCGCGCAGCGGCGACTTTGCCCAATCCGCGCGGTCTGCGCAGAAAATCGTGCAGCTCGGCGCTGCTCATCGACCTGTCGGCGCAGAGGCCCTCGAACGGCGGCGGCGGTGAGTAGGGCACGCCGGGAACGATCGTGCGGTACCGGTTGACCTCAGGGTAGACGTGTTTGGCCGCTTCGACGATCATGCCGTTTTCGTCGGTCAGCAGTGCGTTGCTCATGCGCCCTGTCAGCTCGAGCACGAGTGTTGTCTCCTTACTGACGCCGCCGCCGACGAAACGCTGGAATTTTAAAAAGAGCACCCGATCGCAGGGGGCGCATGATACGTCTGTCATCGCTCCGCCGCCGAAATGCCGCTGTAAACCGAGCGCGAACGGGGTTTTCACGCTCTGGACCCGCAGTTCGCGCAGATCGTTCGGCGTGATCGAGCAGATGCCGAAAATTTCGGGATTCCACGTGAAAAAGAGCGAGCCTTTGTTCTTGAAGGTCAGTACGCACCAGTCGCTTCCGGCCTCGACTCGCTGCAGCTGACAGCTGCAGTATTCGCGAAGCTCGGGAACGAGTGCGGCGACCAGTTCCGGTCCGTAATTCATGATGAACCTCTCCTGTAAAATGAAGCGGAATAGTTTTGTTGGCTAATCCATTATCTCAGAAATTCGCCCCTTGACAAGATGAAGATGAAAGGATAGAATACCCCTTGTGCTGGTTACGAGGGGCTGTGGCGCAGTTGGGAGCGCGATTCGTTCGCAACGAATAGGTCGAGGGTTCGAATCCCTTCAGCTCCACCATGTACTCTCAATACGGGGTGTAGCGCAGTCTGGTTAGCGCACCTGCTTTGGGAGCAGGGGGTCGAAGGTTCGAATCCTTTCACCCCGACCAACAGCAAGAGGCGTGCGGAAATAGCTCAATTGGTAGAGCACTAGCCTTCCAAGCTGGGGGTTGCGGGTTCGAGTCCCGTTTTCCGCTCCAATATTCCGTGCGCCGGTAGCTCAGTCGGATAGAGCAACGGCCTTCTAAGCCGTGGGCCACGGGTTCGAATCCTGTCCGGCGCGCCATTTTATTGGGACGGACAACATTAGTGCAATATGGTGGGTGTAGCTCAGCTGGTTAGAGCGGAGGATTGTGGATCCTCAGGCCGAGAGTTCGAATCTCTTTACCCACCCCATTTACGGATCGTTAGCTCAATTGGCAGAGCATCTGACTCTTAATCAGAGGGTTACAGGTTCGATTCCTGTACGATCCACCATTTATGGATCATTAGCTCAATTGGCAGAGCATCTGACTCTTAATCAGAGGGTTACAGGTTCGATTCCTGTATGATCCACCATTCAGAATCAACCCGGCCTGACGAAGGCCGGTTTTTTTATCTCAATCTGCCGGCGAGGGTGGCGAAATTGGTAAACGCGCCAGACTTAGGATCTGGTACCTTCGGGTTTAGGGGTTCGAGTCCCCTCCTTCGCACCAATATTCCTGTTTGTGTTGATAATCTTCTTGCGAGTATAAATCGCTCTTTTCGTGTAAAACGCGAAAAAGAGCGATTTTGTATTAATCCGTTTGTAAAAGGTTTATGAAAACTCCCTCCAAGCAGAAGGAGATTTCGCGGGGACATGGCGAAATACTGGAAATCGAGGGTATGCCTCGCATTCGCTGGGGTGTCTTGTAAGGTAGAATGATCGGTAGTATAATAAACAAATATGTCAGCAAATCCTAGGGAGTTAGCGAAAAATCGGCAGAGCCCACAGGTGTATGTCTTTTTGTCCGAATCTATTCATCAGCGACCGAAATAAGAAATTTGTTTTTGTGCGGTTCGTCGGCTCACAGAGGAGGCCCGTCTTTGAACGGCTTATCTATAAAACTGTTGTTTATGAAAAGAGTCGATCTTATGCCAGTACTGAGATGGAGAAAAAGAGGCTTTTCCCTTGTTGAGCTCCTGATTGCTCTGCCGCTGGCGGTGGCCCTTGCAGGCGGCGCGCTGCGCGTGATGTCTTCGTGCCTGGCGTCGTTTGAGAAATCTTACGTTTTAGCTGCGCATCCGGGCTGGCAAAGCGCCGAGCGCCTTTTCGCGTTCCTTGATCTTCATGTTCGGCACTGCGGCATCGGCTTGCCTTCCATTTGGGACCGCACTCTTTTTACCGATCGGCCGGAGCCGGCTTCCCAGCCTCCATGGGCCTCATGGGGACGTCCGCTTGACGTGGGGGAGGGCGGTGCGAGCTTAGCTTTTGCTTCAACCGGTACTGCTCCGGGCCGGACTCTCCGTCTGGTCGCTGCCGTACCACCCGGTGTGACGCTTCTCAAACCCCTTTCAGCTGATGCGGGCACGACACAGCGCGCAGAGCTTGCCTCGCCCGTCAAGAGTGAAACGACGAATTCGCCTCTCAGCTCGTCGAGTTGGCTTGTAGCCGCAGGGTGGAACATTCCTCTGCGGCTTTTTTCTGACGTGAATCAGACGATGCCCGTGCTTGCCGTGCGTCAGGATGTCACGCTTCCATCTGGCGCGCGTCTGTGCCGGCTGGCGGCGTTAAAGATGTGGGCACAGAGCGGCGTCGTCTTTGTCGATTTCCACGATGAAAGCGGAGCACAGCCGCTGTTTCGCCATATCGACGATGTCGTCTTTACGCTTGATACGGGGCGTCGGCTTTTGCGTGCTAAAATTATCTTTGGCGCTGAGAGTGGAACGCAAATGGAGCTGGAACGGTCATGGCACGTTGCGGTATAAGAAACGGCAGCGTTCTGGTGTTGCTGCTCGTGATCGTTGGGGCGCTTTCCTCGTTGCTGGTACTGGAGCTGACGTGGTGGAACGACGCTCGCGACGACGTCTTCGATTCGTCTGAGCATCTTCGTTTGCAAAACGAAGCGATCAGCGCGGTTGAGCGCGTCACGGAGTGGCTTCTGGACAGCCGGCCCGGCAATCCTCTGGACGGATCGTACTCCGCTGTCGAGCTGTCTGTACATGATGTCCCGGAGCGATTGGACGTAACATTGCCTTCAGAACTGCGGACTGTCTCGATAGGGGAAATCG
>JAEEUD010000093.1 GCA_016286835.1 Pyramidobacter sp.
CGTCTCGCCGTGGCTCCTGGCGTTCAGCACGGCGGCCTGCTCGGCGTGGACGGTGAAGTTGTGCGGGAGTTGCGCGAACTCCTGATTTGCGCCCAGCCACACTTGCCCGCTCGCACCCAGCGCCGCTGCGCCGACGCGAAAGCCGCTCACAGGTACGTTCGCGAGCTTCGCCGCGTGCGGCAGAAACGCGCTCAGCTGCGCCGCGAGCTGTTCTTCCGGCTGGTTCATATCGATCGTCAATTCATCGTTCGTCACCATTCGTCGCCTCCCTGCGGTCGTTTATCCCTGAATGTTTTACGTGGAACACGGCGTTGTCCGCGCCGTGAAAAAAGTTCGCGCCTTTTTGCGCGAAAGATGGTACACTGATCTGCAAAAAGAAGGTGAGAACAGCCGTGTCATTTTTCGCAAAATCAGCGCCCCGCTCGGACACGCTCGAAGTCCTTGGCGAGACCGTGACGGTCGTGCGCAAGGCGCAGAAAAACATGTACCTGTCCGTGCGTCCCGACGGGACGCTGCGCGTCACCTGTCCGTTTTCGACGGACGACGGCGAGATCATCCGCTTCGTTTCGTCGCAGGCTGACTGGTTGAGAAAGCGCAAGGCTGCCGTCGACCAGCGTGCGAAAACGGCCGGGCTGGAATACAAGGACGGCGACGCCGTGCCGCTGTGGGGCACTTTTTACCCGCTCGCCGTGCGGAACGCGCGCCCGTACGGCGTGTCAGTGCAGGACGGAACGCTCGTGCTGAACGTACCGGCAGGCTCCACGCGCGAGGAACGCGCTGCGCTGGTCGAATCTCTGTACCGCGCTCAGTTCAAAGCGGCCGTGCCGCCTTTGCTGCGGCGCTGGCAGCCGGTCCTCGGCGTCGCAGCGTCCGGTGTGACGATCCGAGCCATGACGACGCGCTGGGGCAGCTGCAACACGCGCACGGGGCACGTCACGCTCAACCTGAGACTGGTCGAAAAAGACCCGCGCTGTCTTGAATATGTCGTTGTCCACGAACTGTGCCACCTGATCGTGCCCGATCACTCGCGCGCCTTCTGGAACTGCGTGGCCCGCTGCGTGCCGGACTGGCGGAAGATCCGTGCGCTGACCAACGAGGCCGTGAAGGAACCGCTGGACGAATAGCCTAAGCTAGACGAAGAGGCGCGTCGTCAGTTCCATCCAGAACAGCAGCGTGCCCATGCACAGCAGCGTGGATGAGGCCACCAGCATGGCCGCGTAGTCACCGTCCATGCCGAAGCCGCGCGCGAGGATATAGCAGTTGAACGCGGGGGCCACGGCTGCCGAAACCACGCCGACGCGCAGCAGCGGAGCGCTGCCGAACGGGAACAGCCAAAAGGCGAGCAGCATGATCGCCGGGTGGATGACCAGCTTCATGAGCATGTCCGACCAGGCGATGCGGATGTCGTCCAGGAGTCGCTCGGGGTGCAGCGCCGCGCCGATTGAGAGCAGCGCCAGTCCGTTGCCGCAGCCGGCCAGCACGTTGATCGTTCGCATCGTCCACTGCGGGATGTAATGCGACCAGCCCAGCGCGCCGAGCGCGAGGCCGAACATGCCCGCCAGCAGGATGGGATTTTTGAACGTCTTCACAAAGGCCGTGCGAACCGATTTCATGTCGGCTTTGCCCGTCTGGGCGATCTGCGACAGCAGCAGCGGAACGACGTTGAAATACGGCGTTCCGATAGCGATGCACAGCAGCATCGCTTCCGTACCCGCCTGCCCGAGCCACAGCGACATCACGGGCAGACCGACGAATACGGCGTTGGGACGGACTCCGGTGAGCACGGAAACGGCGCGGCGGTCGGGCGAGTTATTGAACAGACCGGAGAAGAACCACATCACGGCCGTGGCGATGATGTACGCGCCGAGCATCACACCTGCAAAGCCCCAGCCGTGGATCATCGAGGCGTCGAACCCAAGCCCCGACTTGAAAAACGTCACCGGCATCAGCAGCGAAAAGAGCAGTGCGTTGATGTCCTTGACGCCCGCTTCGGTGATCTTGCCGCACCTGCGCATGTACCAGCCCAGTCCCATGACGATGAAGATCACGAGATTTGTGAGAAAACCGTTCATTTGACAACTCCTTCTTTCAGACGACAGAAAACGCTTGCCGGTTCCGTCCGGCGGGATCGCTGCGTATTGTTTTACGTGAAACAGAACCTGCGGACGATTTTTCGCGCCGAGACAAAAAAGTTTCGCGTGAAACAATCGCCTTCGGCGTAAATCATCCTTCTGCGGGAAACGGCATGAAAAAGTGTTCCGGTCCAGTCCGTTTTTCCCGCGCTTTTCGGTCAAGTTTACCACGAATGCCCGCAAAAGTCGCGGCGCAAGGATAAAAAAGGAGACGGGGTTTTCGTCTCGGGCAAATATAGGCGTACAATGATCCCCCGCTCTGGACAGGGCGGGGGATTTGCTGTATCTTTAACGGGTCCTGTTTTCGCGAAAGGAGGCCCGGCACGGTGAACGAACGTACTGATTTTTTTAAAGTCGTCGAGTTCGGCGACGGCATCGCCCGCATCGAGGGGACCGGCAGCGCGTTCTGCTATCTGATCGAAGGGCGTAAACGCGCGCTGCTGATCGACGCGATGACGGGGCTGGGCAACCTGCGCGAGTTCGTGCGCACGCTCACACGCCTGCCGATCACGCTCGTGTGCACGCACGGGCATTTCGACCACATCGGCGGCGCGCTCGACTTCGGCGAGGCGTGGATCCCCGCGGGCGACGCAAACATGATCGCTTCGCATGAGACGCTCGACCGCAAGTACTGGTTCGAGCGCAGGCTCTGCGAGCTGCGGCGCAAGCCGGTGAACTTTACGCGCGACGATTTCACACCGCCGCGACCGATGGTGTGGCGCGCGCTGCACGACGGCAGTCGCTTCGACCTGGGGCGGCGGATCGTTACGGCAGTCGACGTGCCGGGACATTCTCGCGGTTCGATGGGTTTTCTCGACTCGAAAACGGGCATTTTCTTTTCCGGCGACGCGGGCAGCCGCAGCACGTTCCTGTTTCTCAGCTGCTCGACGACGACGGAGGAGTATCTGGCTTCTCTGCTGCACCTCAAGCAGATGCGCCACCATCAGATCAGCGAGTGGTACAACTTTCACAACTACACGGAGATGCCGGCATCGATCATCGACGACCTGATCCGTGGCTGCCGCGACGCGCTGGCCGGCAACGTGACGGGGCCGGTGTTCCGCAATGACGAGCGGTTCCGCTTCGTCTATCCCGTCGATCGGAAATGGAAGCGCACCGACGGCGGGTTCGGCAATATCATTGTCGATCTGACGCGTCTGCGTGTGCCGAAAGGGGAAACGCGATGAATTATTTTTTCCAGGGGCTGACGGTGGCATTGGCTTCGATCGCGCCGATCGGCGTGCAGAATCTGTTCGTCATCAACTCGGCGATGAGCCTGCCGCTCGTCCGCGCTTTGGCGGTGGCAGCGGCCGTGTTCACGTTCGACATGTCGCTGACGCTCGGCGCGTTTTTCGGCATGGGCTCGCTGATTTCTGCCTTTCCGCTCGTGAAGAACGCCGTGCTGCTGATCGGCAGTCTGTTTGTGCTGCGCGTCGGCCTCGGGCTGATCCTTTCTCCGGCGAAAGAACTGGAACGCGAGGAACGGGCTTTTTCCCTGAAAAAGGCGATCGTGACGGCGTTCGTCGTCACGTGGTTCAATCCGCAGGCGCTGATCGACACGACTCTGTTTTTCGGCGCGTTTCGCGCTTCGCTGCCCGTGCCGGCTGTGCGGCCGTTCATCGCCGGCTGCCTGACGGCTTCGCCGCTGTGGTTCGTCTCCATCACGCTGATCGTCTCGGCCATGAAACAACGTCTCGGAGCGGGCTTTTTGCGTGCGCTCAACATTGTCTGCGGGAGCGTCATCGTCTTTTACGGTGGCAGATTACTGTGGGAGTTCCTCCGCGCGTTTCTGTAAGGACGCGTATCTGACGGAAGATAAAGAACGGGGGCTGGCGGAAATTTACACGCCAGCCCCCGTTCTTTCTGCTCGTTCTGCGTGTAACCGGATGATCGTCAGGCCAGGAAGCGTTTCACGAACTCCACCGTCAGAGCGGCATTCACGGCGAGGACTCTCTCATCGGCTTCAAAACGATCGCTGTGCTGCGGCGCGCCGCAGCCGGTCTCGGCGTTCGCGCAGCCGGTGAAAGCCATGAACGTGGGACAGATCTCACTGAATCGGGCGTAGGTTTCGGACGCCATCCACGGCTGTCCGGCAATCAGGTCGATGCCGACGGCGCGGGCCGATTCACGGGCAAGCTGTGTCAGCTCGGGGGCGTTGACAACGGGCAGCGTCAGGTTCCGCCAGCTTGCTTTTGCTTCGCAGCCGCACGCGGCCGCCACTCCGGCGACGGTCTGATCGAGCATGGCGTGCAGGTCGCGTCCGATCTGTTTGTCGAAAAAGCGCGTGCTTCCCTCCATGAAGCAGTCGTCGGGGATCCTGTTCCATGTGGAACCGCCGTGGATCTGGCACGGCGTGATCACGGCCGCCTCGCGGGAGTTGACGCGGCGCGAGATGATCGAATTGGTCGTGATCAGGATCTGCGCGGCGCAGTTGAGCGGATCGAGTCCCAGGTGCGGCGTGGCGCCGTGGGAGCTCTTGCCCTTCACGTCGATATGGAACGTCTCGCAGCCGGCCGTGCATGAGCCGTCGAGGATCACGACGCTGCCGACGGGATAATCGGCCTGCACGTGGATGCTGAATACGGCGTCGGCGCCCCCTTGTTCGGCCAGAAGCGCACGCACGTCGTCTCCCAGGCCCATCTCCTCTCCCGACTCGAAGCAGAAGATGACCGTCCCGCTCAGGCTGTCTTTCATCGCCGCCAGACGTCCGGCCGTTTCCAGCAGACCGACGGTATGGAAGTCGTGTCCGCACATGTGTGCGACGCCTTCGTTCGCCGAGAGGAATCCCTTCTCGCGTTTCAGGTTGCAGGCGTTTTCGCGGATCGGCAGCGCATCCATGTCGGCACGCAGCGCAAGCCGTTTGCCGGCTCTGCCCGTGTCGAGAACGCCGATCAGGCTGCGTCCCGGAGCGGGAGCGCGCATCACTTTTATTCCGAGTTTTTCCAGCCATGCGGCGACGAGGTTTGCGGTGCGCTCTTCCTTGCCGCTCAGCTCCGGGTGGATATGGAGATCGCGCCTCAGTTCAAGGGCCTCCGCCGAGGCGGGAGCGAGTTTTGCAAAGTCCATGACGAACACCATCCTTAAAGAGTTTTCCGGACGATATTATATCGCGGCGGCGCGAAAATGATAGCCTTTCGCACCGCCGCGTTTTATAATAAGTTCATCTTTGCATGGAAGGGAGATTCTCGCATGAAAAAACTTTTTGCGGCGTTGACGCTGTTGTTTGCCCTTTGTCAGTGTGCGCCGGCCGTGCCCACTGTGAATGAGATCGAGAATAAATACCGCGCCTGCGTTCCTTCCGCCTGGGGCGAGGCCATTACGGGCGTCCTCAGACGCGTGCCTGTGGCGGAAAAGATCGTCTTTCTCACGTTCGACGCCTGCGGCGGCGCCCGGGGCTCCGGCGCAGACACGCGCATCATTGAACTCCTGCGGCGGGAAAAAATCCCGGCAACCCTGTTCATCAACAGCCGCTGGATCGACGCTAATCCAAAGCTGTTCGCCGACCTTGCCCGCGACCCGCTTTTTTCGATCCAGAACCACGGATTCACGCACCATCCGCTCAGCGTCACAGGCCGCAGCGTCTACGGCATCGCCGGTACCGCCTCGCCGCGCGAAGTGTACGAAGAGATCATGGGCTGCGACGCGAAGATCGCCGCACTCACGGGAAAACATCCGCGATTCTTCCGTTCCGGAACGGCCTATTACGACGACGTGGCCGTGAAGATCGCGTCCGACCTCGGCTATACGATCGCCGGCTTCGACGTGCTCGGTGACCGCGGCGCGACATACTCGGCCGACGAGATCGAAACAGCCGCGCAGAACATCCGTCCCGGCTCGATCGTCATCTATCACATGAACCAGCCCAAGAAGGCCACTTATAACGGCCTGCGTCGCGTCATTCCGAGACTGAAAGAGCAGGGGTGGAGCTTCGCGCGGATGGAGGAGTATTTATAAATAAGGGGTAGATACTTGGGGCGTGATGATTCAGAATGTCCATCGCTATTCTTGGGGGTGTAAACGAATGTTTGACTATCTTGTCATTGGCAGTGGACTGTTTGGCAGCGTCTTTGCCCATGAAATGAAAAAGAAAGGTAAAAGCTGCCTTGTCCTTGAGCGCCGCTCTCACGTCGGTGGCAACGTCTATTGTGAAGAGCGCGAGGGCATTAACGTGCACATGTATGGGGCGCATATTTTCCACACGGATGATAAGACCGTGTGGAACTACGTTAATCAGTTCGTAGAGTTCAACAACTACGTCAACTCCCCCGTGGCAAATTATAAAGGTGAATTATACAACCTGCCGTTTAACATGAATACTTTTGTTAAACTGTGGAACGTAGTTACCCCTGCTGAAGCGGCTGCTAAAATTGCCGAACAGCGCAAAGCTATTACTGGCGAGCCAAAAAATTTGGAAGAACAGGCTATCTCCCTCGTAGGCACAGACATCTATACCAAGCTCATCAAAGGTTACACCGAAAAACAATGGGGCCACAGCTGCACAGAATTGCCCGCATTTATCATTCGCCGTCTGCCCGTGCGCTACACTTTCGACAACAACTACTTCAACGACCGTTATCAGGGTATACCCGTTGGTGGTTACAATAAAATGATTGATGCTTTACTTGACGGCATCGAAGTAAAACTAAACGTCGATTACAATGAAAATCGTGCTGAATACGCCAGCATTGCAAAAACAGTTGTCTATACCGGCCCAATCGACGCGTATTTCGGTTACAAGCTCGGCCGCCTGGAATACCGAGGTCTTCGCTTTGAGACTGAACGCCTGGAAGAAGTCAACCACCAAGGTGTTGCCGTGATGAACTATACTGACCGTGAAACGCCCTTTACCCGTATCATCGAGCATAAACACTTTGAGATGTTTGGTGATGATGTTTATAAATGTCCCAAAACAGTTATCTCTCGCGAGTATTCGACCGAGTGGAAAGACGGCATGGAGCCATACTACAGTGTAAACGATGATAAGAATATGTCTCTTTATCTGGAATAC
>JAEEUD010000094.1 GCA_016286835.1 Pyramidobacter sp.
CAAGCAGCGGCAGCATCTCGTGCAGCAGCGGTATCTGCACTTTGAACTCATCGGGCGTCGGCTTGCGCGTGCTCTTGTAATCGGGATAAAGCTGATGACGGAACGTGGGGCCTTTCATGTCGAACGCACAGAAGACCTCGTCGGGCTTCCAGATGTGCCGGGCGCGGGCAAACATGTTGAAGAATCCCACCAGCACGTTCGTCGGCGTGCCGTCGGGCGCATTCAGCATAGGAACGGCGAAGAACGCGCGGAACGCGATCCCGTGTCCGTCAATGAGCAAAATTTTTTTGCCGGGCATTTCCACAAACCTCCGTAAAAGGGGTATAATAATAAAGTTCGATCGCGCGATTTTTCGCGCGGCTCTATTGTACACGGTAAGTACCAATTATGTCAGGAGGAGTTTTATAAATGACGAATGAAGTGAGAGTCCGTTTTGCACCCAGTCCCACCGGCGCTCTTCACATCGGCGGAGCCCACACGGCGCTTTTCAACTGGCTGTGGGCGCGTCACACGGGAGGCAAGTTTATCCTCCGCATCGAGGACACGGATCGCGTCCGTTCGACGGCCGAGTACGAACAGACGATCATGGACGGCATGAGATGGCTCGATCTCGATTGGGACGAAGGTCCCGACGTGGGCGGCGATTACGGCCCCTATCGCCAGACCGAGCGTCTTGATCTCTACAATAAATACGCTCAGCAGCTGCTGGATGAGGGCAAGGCGTATAAGGACGGCAATGCGATCATCTACAAAGTGCCGCTCGGCCTTGACATCGGCTTTGACGACGAGGTGTACGGGCATATCGACTACAAAAGCGACGCGCTCGTCGACGGCCGTACCGGCGTGATGAAGGACATCGTGCTGATCAAGAGCGACGGTTTTCCCACCTATAACTACGCCGTCGTCATCGACGACCATCTGATGAACATCACCCACGTCATCCGCGGCGAAGACCACATCTCCAACACGCCCAAGCAGGTGCTGCTGTACAAAGCGCTTGGCTGGGAGATGCCCAAGTTCGCGCACCTGCCGATGATCCTCGGCAAGGATAAGAAGAAACTGTCCAAGCGCCACGGTGCGACGAGCGTATACGAATACCGCGACATGGGGTACCTGCCCAGCTCGATCTTCAATTTCCTGGCGCTGCTCGGTTGGGCGCCCAAGGGCAACGTGGAGATCTTCGACCGCGATCTGGCCGTGAAGGAATACCAGCTCTGCGACATCAACCGTAAGTCGTCGGTGTTCGATTTCGACAAGCTCAATTACATCAACCAGAGCCATATCACCGAGATGCCTGCTGAGGAGAAATTCGAGCTGATCCGGCCGTTCTGGGAGGGCATGGGCGTCGATTGCTCGAAGCTGAGCATGGATTATCTGACCAAAGTCTTTGCCATCATGGCCGGACGCGGCAAGACGATTAAGGAACTGGCCGAGTTCTCCGATTATCTTGTCACGTTTGCTCCGGTTGCCGCACGCTATGACGCCAGCGACCTGACGGAAGAGCACCGCGCCATGCTGAAGGCTTTCTGCGGCGAGTTCATGGCCGCCCGCCCTGCGACGCCCGAAGCGATGCTGGCTTTTGCCCGCGAGTGGGGCGAAAAGCACGACGCCAAGCTCAAGGACATCGCCATGCCGCTTCGCTGGATGCTTACCGGCTATAAGGTCAGCCCCGGTATCTTTGAGGTGATCGAACTGCTTGGTTTTGACGAAGTGACCAGCCGTCTGAAACATTACGGATTGCTGTAATTTTAAGAGAACTTATCTGAAAAAAAACAGAGATTTGCGATGTTTTCAGAGCGGAAGTAAAAACTCTATTTTCTAAAATCGGGAACATAACGCGCCGAAAACGGAACGGAACTTTTCGATCATGTAAAATTTTGAGTTTGACAATTCGCCGGAAACGTTGTATAGTCTGTCTCGCGCTCGGGCAATGTGTCCGCGCTACCTCGCACGAGCGGGGAATACAGTTTTTGGAGGCATGCAACTTGAAAGGCAAAGTGAAATGGTTCAACAGCACCAAGGGCTTCGGCTTCATCACGACCGAAGAGGGCAAGGACGTTTTCGTCCATTTCAGCGCGATCAAGATGGACGGTTATAAGTCCCTTGACGAGAACCAGGAAGTCGAGTTCGACGTTGTCGATGGCGAGAAGGGCCCTCAGGCGGCCAACGTTGTCCGTCTGTAAGACGGCGCTTGGTGTCAAACCCTTTTTAGCTTAAAACAAAAAGGCCGGCAGATCTGATCTGTCGGCCTTTATGCTATTTCAGGAACTCAGTCCCGTTTCGCACGCTTTTGTCTCCAGACATAAACGGCGATGAGCAACGCGCAGAAGACGCACAGCCCGATGCTGATCTCAGAAAGATAATGATGGATCAGCTCTTTATTTGCGCCGAGCCAGTAGCCCAGCATCGTCAGAATGACGACCCAGATCCCAGCGCCGAGCGTGGTGTAGAAGCAGAACTTGCGCAGGTCCATCCGTGCGATCCCCGCAGGCAGCGAAATATACTGCCGGATCACGGGGATCAGGCGGCCGACGAACGTGCTGATGTGTCCGTGCCGCGCGAAAAAGTCGTCCGCTTTGTCGAGGACTTCGTCCGTGACCCCGAAATGCCGTCCGTATTTGATGAAAAAAGGACGCCCGAAGCGCAGCGACAGCCAATAATTGAACAGGGCGCCCAGCAGACTTCCGGCGATGCCCGAAAGCAGCGCGAGCGTCAGCGACATCTGCCCCTGATGGGCAAGATACCCTGCCGGGGGCATCACCACTTCGCTGGGAAACGGGAAAAACGACGATTCCAGAAACATCAGTCCGGCGATCCCCCAGTAGCCCATCGCACCGATCGTGTCCACGAGCCACTGGATGATACCGCTCAGAAAACCGCTTAACATGCGCTCACCTCATAGAGATTAAAAATGGCGTTTCGGCCGGTATTGTATCATGGAGATGCCCTCAGTGCGCAAAAGTACGGCGCGTGAAAAAGAAAAACGATTCCATTTTTTTCGTGCGCAAGGGGATAATATTTTACAGAAGTCGGAAGGAGAGACGTGATCGTGTGCCTGCCATACTGGAACAGTGAGATCGACATCGAGGCGGGCAGCTGGGCTTCGGCCAGAA
Source organism: Pyramidobacter sp. (assembly GCA_016286835.1). Lineage (GTDB taxonomy): Bacteria > Synergistota > Synergistia > Synergistales > Dethiosulfovibrionaceae > Pyramidobacter. The sequence goes on from JAEEUD010000094.1 coordinate 3,114, forward strand.
AAGCGAGAGGCCTCGTTTCAATGGCCCGCCTTCATGGTCCGCAGCTGGCGAAACTGGCGTCGCTCGTCCTGAACTGCGACAGCGAGCTGCTCTACATCTGCGGCAGGGAGAACGCTCCCGCCGGCAGTATGCTGTGGGATGACGCGGTGCTGGAACGCCGCGTTGCGCCGGATATGCTCCCGTTCACGCTCGTGCTCGGTTACAGCCGCAAAATAGAAAAGATCGCTGCTGCGATCACGGAACGCGTGCCGGGACTTCGCGCCGGCGTGACCGACTGCACATTCTGGAACGGAGGCGTCCCGCTGGAGCGTTATAAAGTCATCGCCTTTCTTGCCGCTCTGCCGGTCTTTGATGAAAGCGCCTTTCTCGATACCCTCGTGGCGGAGCTGAAAAAACAGAGCCAAAGCGGCGAAACGACCTCGTTCTACGCCGAGCGCCTCGGCTTTGTGCGTGCTCCCGTCCCTTACGAAACCGACGTTCCCGCTCAGATGCTCATGTTTGAAGAACTCGACAGCTTTCAGCTCGACGCGACCCGTTCCGTCGTCGGCCCTGCGCCTTCCGTGCCGCTGCCCGTGTTCTTTGAACTGGCCTCTCTGGGCAACGGCGAGGAATCGAGGGAGCGGTGAGCGCGTGTTATGCGAAACATTCAGCTGTGCTGTAAATTGCTATTTTTAAGGAGGAACTGTGGATGACTACTCAGAAAAAAGAGAAAAAGACCGCTGCCGCGAAGGACACGCTCCTTGACGCCGCGCCTGAAAACGCTGCTGTGGCCGCGGAACGATCCACTTCAGCCTTGAAAAAGAAAAAGGACATCCCTGTAAAGAAGACCGCTGCCGCGAAAACGCCGCCAGCTCAAAAAGACGCGAGCAATATGGATACGACGCCGACAGCGGAGGAGTCTCTCAAAACAGAAAAAAAGACGAAAACAAAAACAGAAACTAAAAAGACAGCAAAGAAGGCCGAATCCTCTAAAAGCGAGAAGACCGAAGCTAAAAATACTCCGACTCAAAAGGCGAAAACGGCCGATGAGAAGCCTGTGAAGGCAAAAGCCGAAAAGACCAAAGACGCCGAAGCGAAGAAAACGCAGACAGCCGAAAAGGCCGACGAGAAAGAAAAGAAGGACCTCGTTAAGGCTGTTCAGGATAATGTTAAAGAGACCGCGGCAAACGTTGAAAACGAGACGGCTGGAAAGAAGAAAAAAACTGCGACCAAAAAGACAAAGACCGAGAAAAAAACTGTACAGACAGAGCTGAAGCAAGAGAAGGAAACAGAAAAGAAAAACGAGGAAAATCCCGAAAAAAAGCCTCGGAAAAAGGCTGAGAAGAAACAGGAGAAGCCGCGGGAGAACATAACCGAAAAAGAGACCGAGGATGAAGTGCTAGTCGGCCCGCCTGTCAACGAAAGCGAAACGCTGGACAGCGACCTCGACATCATCGACGAACACGAGCCCACCGCCGGCGAACTTGCCGAGGACGAAAGCGATTTTGACGACGAGATCTCCACGATCGACGAAACTGCCTCGTTGGGCGACAATCCCGGCCTGCCTGATTCGCTCGATACGACCGGCGACGGCGCAGGCCTGAACGAGGAGCTCGAACCTTCGGGGATCGAACTGCAGCGTTCCATCATGGACCGTGTCCGCAGCCTTATAGTGATCGGCCGCAAGAAAGGCCACGTCTCTCACAAGGACATCGAACAGTGCGTGCCGCCGGAGTACTGGAGCTCTGAGATCCTTGACAACATCTTTATCAATCTCAGCGAGCTGGGGATCCAGGTCATCGACGATGCCGCCTCAGCCCCTGTCCCCGCGCAGAAGGGCAAGGGCGACGATGATTCTTCGTCTTCGGAGGAGAACGGCGAGTACTCTTCGTCTGACGAAGCGCCGGTGTATTCCGAAGAACTGGGACGTATGGAAGACGTTCCTCTTTCCGACCCCGTGCGCATGTACCTGCGTGAGATCGGCAAGGTCCCCCTGCTCAGCAGCACGAGAGAGCGCGAGCTGGCCATTCGCGTCGAAGCGGGGGACGAGGAAGCGAAACAGCAGATCATCGACGCCAACCTTCGCCTTGTCGTCTCGATCGCGAAAAAATACATCGGCCGCGGAATGCTCTTTCTTGACCTCATCCAGGAAGGCAACCTCGGTCTGATCCGCGCCGTCGAGAAGTTCGACTACCGTAAGGGCTTCAAGTTCAGCACTTACGCAACGTGGTGGATCCGCCAGGCGATCACCCGCGCCATTGCAGATCAGGCCCGCACGATCCGCATCCCCGTGCACATGGTGGAGACGATCAACAAGATGGTGCGCATTTCCCGCCAGCTGGTCCAGAAACTCGGCCGCGAGGCGACCGACGAAGAAGTGGCCGGCGAGATGCAGATCGAAAGCACGCGCGTAGAAGAAATCCGCCGCATCGCGCAGCTTCCCGTGTCGCTGGAAACGCCCATCGGCGAGGAAGAGGACAGTCAGCTCGGAGACTTCATCGAGGACCAGAACCTTCCCAGCCCCGAAGACGCTGCCGCGGGGAATCTGCTGCACGAGCAGATCGAAGAGATGCTCGACGCCCTTTCCGACCGCGAGCGTGAAGTGCTGCGCTACCGTTTTGGTCTGGAAGACGGCAGGTCGTATACGCTCGAAGAAGTGGGCCGCCGCTTTGGCGTCACGCGTGAGCGCATCCGCCAGATCGAAGCCAAAGCCCTGCGCAAACTGCGCCATCCCAGTCGCAGCAAAAAACTGCGCGATTTCCTTGAATAACTGACATGTATAAACGCCGTTTTTCCTGAAGGGAAGCGGCGTTTTTAAGATCTTAGCGCGAGATGCTTTGACATAAAGAAAAGACGGCGTACTTCACTTTCCCTGATGAGAAAAAGTGTTTTGAACGTTTTTTTTTCATCTTAAAGGGTGTTTTTTTCGTTTCTGGTTGTTTCCATCTCTTTTTTTTCGCGTAGTTTCATTTTCATGTGGTATACTTGGACGGTTGTTTTTCGCAAACAAGAGTTTATCGAACCGAAAGGAGTGCTTCTTGTGAAGTCAGAACTTCTGTCACAAGAAAAGAATATCGTTTCCATCAAAGTCACCGTCGATAAGGACGACTTTGCCAAGCAGCTGCGCGCGACCTATGCCGATGTCGGCCGTCGCGTCAATATTCCCGGTTTCCGTAAGGGCAAAGTGCCCGCGAAAGTCCTGGAGATGCGCCTTGGCCGTGAGTCGCTGAAAGCCCAGGCGTTTGATGACATGCTTTCTCCCATGCTTGACGAGCTGTGCACCGAATACGATCTTGAGCTGATCGCTTCGCCCAGCGTTGAGGATCTCAGCATGAACGATGGTGAGGATGTGGTCTTCACCGTGAAGTTTGAAGTCCAGCCCGAGGTTACGCTGCCCGATCTGTCCGGCATCACCGTCGATCAGCCCGTGTTCGAGATCACCGACGCGATGGTCGACGAGGCGCTTGAAAGCATGAAGAAACGTTATGCCTCGTTCGTTCCCACGGCCCGTGCCGCTGCCCGCGGCGATAAGGTCCGTGCCGCCTACAGCATGGTCGTGAAGAACGACGAAGGCGCGGAGATTCTTTCTCATGAGCCGCAGGAAGACACGTTTGAGCTTGATCCTCTCTCCGTGCGTCCCGAGATCGTCGAGGCGCTTACGGGCGCTCAGGCCGGTTCGAAAGTTGAGACTGACATCAAGGTTGCAGACGAGTACCATGACAAGAGCGTCGCGGGCCGTATGGCGCATTACACGTTCGACGTGATCGAAGTGCAGGAACCCGTCGAGCCCGAGATGAACGATGAGTTCTTCAAAAAGGTGACGCGTGCAGACGTTCACAGCGTGGACGAACTCAAAGTTGAGATCCGCAAGAACATGGAAGAGCGCCTGAAGGCCGAAGCCCGCCTTGCGTCGGAGAACGAGGCTGTGGCGAAGATCGCTGAAGCTGCGACGGTTGATGTTCCCGAGACGATGATCGCACGCCAGAAGGCGAGCCTTAAGAAGCGCTTCGAGGAAAATGTCAAGGCTCGCACCAAGATGACGCTTG
>JAEEUD010000095.1 GCA_016286835.1 Pyramidobacter sp.
CGCTGCCGCTTCGCGGCGGTAGGCGATGAGGCTGTCGAGGTCGCCGGCGATCTGCTCTTTGTCGCGCTTGTTCTTGGCGTAAGTGTTGATCTTCTTGACGAAGCCGCTTTCGGCGAACATGCGCGGCAGCGCCCATTTCTGCTGGATGTCGTTCCATTCGCTCCGCAGCGCTTCGCCGTCCTGCTGGAGGAAGCTGTCGCGGTAATCCCGTTCCAGCTGACCGGCGATCCCGCCGGCGGCCGAGTAGCGGCGGGCCATCTCGCGCACGCCGGCCAGGTCGGCCTGGGCGTTTTCGCTCCGCGCCCACTCGCGCGGGAAGGCTTTCCACGCCGTCAGTTCGGCGGCGATGTCGCGCAGTCTTTTGTACTCGCGCTTCTTCTCCGGCGCGGGGAGACCGCACGCCTCAGCCAGCGCCGCGGCGGCGCGCTCGAGGCGGTTCAGGCTCTTTTCGTACGGCTCGAGCAGCGGCGGGATCTGGCTGCGCAGTTTCTGCGAGTATTCCGTCTCGGCGACGAGACGCAGCGGATGACCGGCCGGATGCCCCACGGCGGAGGCCGCGGCGGTCAGGCTTTTCAGCAGCGACTCGTTGGCTTCGAGGTCGGCGGCCGTCCATCCCGCGGCGGTCGCGTAATCAAGGCGCACGCCGGCGTCGTCGCGGCCGCTCAGCGGCTCGTAGGCGCCGATCATGGAGTAGACGGAGAGACCGCTCGTGCGCGGGCGGTGCAGCGCGCGCGGATAGCCGGAAAGCTGCGCGCGCAGGGAAGCGGCCTGCTCGGCCTTCTGGCGGTACACTTCCGACGGCGCGCCGCGCGTGATCTCCGTGGCGGCTTTGAGCTGGTCGAGCACGTCCTTCTTGCGCGCCTTGTTGGAATGCAGTTCCAGACAGAACGGATCCAGCCCCAGCTTGCGCAGGCGCTTCTGGACGACCGACAGCGCGGCCATCTTCTCGGCCACGAAGAGCACCGTCTTGCCGCGGGCCAGCAGGTTGATGATCATGCCGGTGATCGTCTGCGACTTGCCCGTGCCGGGCGGCCCGTGCAGCACGAACGTTTCGCCGGCCACGGCCGCCTTGACCGCGTAGAGCTGCGAGGCGTCCACGGGCAGCGGCAGCAGCAGGCCGTCCTCGTCGATCTCGTCGGCGCTCTCGAGCGGCGGTGCGTCCCAGCTCAGGCGGCCGTCCATCAGGCTCTGGACGACCTTGTTCTTTTCCAGGTCGCCCATGCGGTTGCGGATGTCGTTCCACATCACGAAGCGCGAGAACGAGAAGATGCCGACGAAAGCGGATTCGATCACGTCCCAGCGCTTCTGCGTCATCACCGCGCGGCGCACGGCCGTGAACACGCGGACCACGTCGACGCCGTGCTGGTCCGTCGGCAGAGGATCGAGGCCGGGGATGACGATGCCGAAGTTCTGGCGCAGCATCTCCAGCAGCGTCACGTTCATCACGGCGTCCTCGTCGCGCAGGCGCAGGCAGTAGCCCTTGTTGGCCGCCTTGCGCGCGATCTCTACCGGCAGCAGCACGAGCGGCGCGTAACGCGGACGCTCGCTGCGGTCGGTCTCGTACCATTTCAGCAGCCCCAGCGACAGATACAGACTGTTGGCGCCGTTTTCTTCGATTGCCGTCTTCGCGGCGCGATACAGTTCCTTCACGGTGCGGGCCAGCTCGGCCTCGCTCATCAGCGCACGCAGGCGGCCGTTCTGCGCCTCCGAAGCGAGCAGCTCCTTCGCGCCGGCCAGTTCCGCGAGCGGTTCAAGGCTTCTGGCCGCACTCTCGGAGAGGTGCCATTCGCTCGGGCGCGGCTCGATCGTGAACTGCCGCCCGTCGGAGAGCGCGTCTTCGAGCGCGGGCAGCGACGGCGCCAGCACGGGGATCATGTTCTTCGACGAGCGCAGGTTGATCAGCGCGTTGCGCAGGCCCAGGTCGAGCAGCTTGCGCTCCCACTGGCGGATCTTCCGGGCGCGCGTGTCCAGCTCCGTGCCGTCCTGCGCCTCGCCGATCCGTTCGGCCAGGTCCTCCGGCGCGGCCGTCAGGTCTTCGCGGGCGACGCGCGGTTCTTCCACCGTCCAGCCCTGATCGCCCTGCACGCGCTGCGGCAGCGGGCGGATGCCGGCCAGACGGGCGCGGTGCACGTCAAGCACCATGCGCACCGGTTCGGCGCCGTTCAGCTGCGCGGCGCCCTGCGTCCTGGCCTCGTCGAAGCCACACGTGCGCCCCGCGCACAGACACGTGCACTCCATCACGGCGATCTCGGCGATGCCTTCGGCCATGCGTTTGCTCACGAGCGAAGGATCGTCCTTGACGGCCTCCTGGAACGTCATCTCCTCCAGCCACACGCCGGCGAACGCGTGCCCGCGGCTGAGCAGCAGCAGGGGATACAGCCCCGCGGCTTCGAGGCACGAGGCGTAGAGCAGCGACAGGTCGAGGCACGAGCCCAGCCGGTCGCGCACGATCGCGTCACACAGCCGCACGCGCTGTCCTGCCGTCTCAAAGCTGGCCGGCGGCACGGCGTAGACGATGTTCAGCTCCTGAATGGCCGCGTAGATGGCCGCTGCCTGCTTCAGCACGCGGTTGGGATTCTGCGTCTGGTACGCGTCGAACGACGGACTGCCCGTCCACTGTTCGAGCAGTTTCGCTGCGCGCGAAAGGATCTTCGTGATCTCGACGTGATTGGGCGTCACGAACGCCGCCAGCAGCTCGGGATAATAGCTGTCGCCGTGCCATTCGTCAAAGGCCAGGAACGTCACGTCGGACGACGCGGCGGCGACTTTCTCGCCGTCAAGCCACGCCTCGACCTCCACCGTGCCGTTCACGCGCTCCGTCAGCGACGCCAGCAGCGGCGCGTTCAGCGACACCTCGGCGTCGGTCAGCTCGGCCGCGCCGCCGGCGGGAACGCCGGCCACGAAAAACGACGCCGGCTGCACAAAACCGTCCGGCGAGCTGACGCGCAGCTCCACGTTTTCCGCCGGCGCTTCGCCCGCGTTGCTCACGGCGATGCGGCGCACGAGCGGCAGACCGTTCTGCTGCTGCGCGTAGTTGACCACCGGCGTCAGCTGCACGTCGAGCGCGATCAGCGCGCGGGAGGCGGTTCCGTTTCCCCCGGCCGCTTCGTTCTGCGCGTCTGCCGGCTGTTCGTTCGTCACGTCCGGAGCGGCGAACTGCGTGCCGGCCTCCGTTGCTTTGCCCATGTCGGCTGTGCCCGGCGTTGATTCGGCCATCGTCGTTTTTTCCTCGTCCATAGCGTTCCCCTCGAATCTGTCGGAAAATGAGTGCGGTTCCTTTCAGTATTTTTATAAACGTAAACGCGTGAAAATGCAAGGATTTTAGCGCGGAAAAATGCATGAACGCGCTCTAGAAACGTTCCGCATAGAACCAAAAAGCCTTCGCGGCGAAAGTTTCACACGAAACTTTTGCCGCGAAGGCTCCTTTTATATTCTTTTATACTCTGCACCTTATATAGGGCAGATGATCGCGGAGAAGCGCGAAAGGTAAAAATAACGGCCAGCTAAGTATTAAGTGCCGGCAATTCAATTCATGTTTGGTGCGCTCCGAAGCGGCCGGTAAAACGACAGGAAACTCAAAACGCTTTAACGAAGAACGGGATCATTTCTGCGTTTCGTTATCGACATTCCCTTTCAGCAACACGATCGCTTCGCGCAGTTCAGCCAGTTTCTCAAGATTGCTCTGCAATGACTGTCCCATGTCCCGTTGTTTCTGTTCAATCACCGCGATCGAATCAAGGATCTGTTCAAGCCTCTGTGTCGAGCTCAACTTTGCTGACGGTCCTTCATTCTTTGCGCTGACAGGGATACGCAGCGCGTTCAGAAGCTCCAGCCCGGAAATGTCCAGCGCCTTGATGATCTCAACCAGCAGTTCGACCGATGGCGTTGCCACTTCGCTCTCGATCTTGCTGATATGCGTCTGATCAATGTGCAGACGTTCGCTCAGTTCCTGTTGAGTAAGGAACTTCTCTTTGCGTTTTTTGCGGACTAACTCACCGAACATTGCCCCCGATCTCCTTCTTTAAATAACAATTGCTTCGATTATAAAAAACTCTGCGTTTTTTGAACAATATCAGAAATCGTTGGACTCCATCACCATTTTTTATGGCATGCACAAAAAACAGGCCGGGAATGTCACGGCATTCCCGGCCTGTTTATCACTGTCTGTCACGATCAAAACGTGCCGGCCAGCTCGCGCAGAAGGTCAAGCAGTCTCTGCGCTGCGGCGGAAATTACGGCGTTGCGCCTGACGGCAACGAGAAGCGGATACGGCACACTGTATTGGCGTTCGATGGCAAAAACTCCGCGACGGCGCAACGTTTCGGAAACCAGTTTGGACGGCAGCATCGTGGAGCCGTAGTCGACCTGTGCCAGCGCATTGATCGTGTTGATGTATTGGCACGACAGCCGTACGACCGGATCGATGCCGGCTTTCTGAAAAATCTGGTCGCAGACCTGACGGCTGCGCAAGGCTTTCTGCGTCAGCACGAGGGGCTCGTTGCGGAAAAATTCGAGATTGAGATACGGTCGGGTGTCGTCTTCGCGGTAATAAATGTATTTTTGATAACGGGTCGTGCTTCGGGGGATTACGACCATTTCGTCCGCGCTGAGCTCAAACGTCTCAAGATCGGGAGATTTTACTGGCGCGCGTAAAATGCCGAGTTCCAGTTCCCCGCGCAGGAGCGCCGCTTCCAGCTCGTCACTGAACATATCGACGGGCATGACGTTGATCTGCGGGTGGCGCAAGCTAAATTGCGGCAGCACGTAGGGCAAGATATAGGCCGCCTGAGCTTCGGTGAGGCCGACCCGGACCTCGCCGATGATGGCATTTTTGAGATCGGAAATGTCGTTGAGCAGCCGTTCATGCTCCGCGATCATCCGCCGCGCAAACTCCACAAATCGCTGCCCTTCGCGCGTGACGGTGACGCCGTTCTGAGCGCGTACAAAGACCGCCGCTCCCAGTTCCTTTTCGATCTTCTGCACGCACTGACTCAACGCCGGCTGCGCGACAAACAGGCGCGACGCCGCGCGTGTGATGTTCTGCTCTTCGGCAATGACGGTAAGATACTTCAGGTCACGAAGATTCATATGTGCCTCCCTTCCCCGTTGACATCACATTTTTTGATGATGAGGATCGGTATTCTGAATACTACAGGTGGATTTCTATTTAGCAATATCATGAGATTATAACAACATGCTGCGTCATTTGAGAAATACATAAAATAGCTGGACTCCATTGCCTTTTCTTATGGTACGCAGAAAAAGCGAAACATGGGGCCTTGATCGTTCGGCATGACGGCGAATTCTGATTGGGGGCTTCTGTTATTCCGGAATCAAAGGGCAGTTTTCTGTTGCAGCGTTCACGGGCTGCATCAATTACCGTTACTTGTTCAGATGTGATCTTGTTCCTCGTTCTCATTCTGCAGCAACCTGGTAGACAGTACGTATTTTGTTTTAATGATTATATTTGAAAAGGTAAAAATATTATCCCACCTTTTTCACGATAATGCAACCTTCTTACCTCACCTGAAAAATGAATAAAATTCTTTTATTAGGATTAATATTCCTATTTCGGTCTGTCAATGCTCAGTAAAAATGTCACCCTAAGTGCTCAATGAAAATGTCACTTACGAGGCGGCATGACATGAGTTATCTGCAATAATAACAGCGTTTTTCGAGAAGGCCCCTTTCCGGGGATGATCCGGAGCCGGTTCATGGGCCTTTGACTGTGTTGTTTCCTTCCTGACGGCAGTTTTAGAGTTACCGGAGGTGCCGGCTTTTCAACCTTATCCATCTCCACAAGACCCTTCTCATGGACAAGAAATAGTTTTCCACAGTGAGTTTCCTGAACTTCAAACTTCTTTCGTTTGAAATCAAGGTCCAAGTTCCCTTCGGCAGGCCGGTAACAACAGCCTTTATACGAGATCGTACCGCTGTGTTCCGTACGACGCATTTCCCGATGAGAGAATAACAGATCAAAGTCGATCTTTTGCTGCAGCGGGACGTAGGCAACTTTTTCCTGTGCTTTGACGGCGAACTTCCTGTTATGTTTCGCGATCAGTTTCGGCAGTGCCTTGTTTGCTGCATCGATGTCCGAGATCCCCATCAGCCTCATTTCAGCTGCAAGCCTGTCCTGAAGCGTACCCCAGAGCCGTTCGATCCGTCCTTTCGCTTCCGGAGACAGAGCGAATATCTGACCGATGCCAAGCTCAGCCAGCCCTTCACCGAAATCGCTTAAAGGCAACTTTTCCCCTTCAGCGACCTCATCGGCAGAAAGCTTTTTCGTGGAGCGGAAGATCGTATGCCTGTCACTGTAGATCTCCATAGGCAGACCGTACTTCTCGACGCCCCGTCTCAGAGCTTCTGCATAACCGTGCATACACTCGTTTACAGTGAAGAATGCACCGGCAACGATATTCGTCGCGTCGTCGATATAGGCATGAAGCGTTGCATACCCGTTGCCTTTACCGAACCACTCGAATTTAGTCGCATCCGTCTGCCACAACATCCCTGCAGCGACCTTGCGCGGCCTGCCGCGATGCAGCTTCGGCCTGCGCCGTACATGCTTCTTGCTGACGATACCGGCAGCTGCCAGGATTCTGGCAACACTGGCACGGCTGACAGAGATCCCCTCCTTTTCGTTCAGCAAGTCAGTGAAGTGAGAGAAATTGAAGTCATAGTACTTCTCCTGAAAGAGCCGAAGCACATCAGCACGAATGTCATCTCCGATCCTGTGCTTGGGCCTCCTGTTACGATTGCCGTGAATGAGAGCGGCGTCGCCTGCAACCATGAATTTCTTTTTGAGTCTGATGATCTGCCTTGTGCAGATACCGAGAGCCAGAGCAGCGTCCGAATTGCTCATGTTGCCGCTGCACAGCGAACTGATAACCTTAACACGCTTCAATTCTTTCTGAGACAATGTCACTCGCTCCTGATTCATGTCTCATATTATCCGACTGGAGTGACATTTTCTCTGAGCGGTTATGGGGTGACTTTATCACAGAGCAACGACACAACGACAGTGATGCGTTGACAATGCCTGAGAAGATGAATTATAATCACATAAATGACGATAGGCATAAATCAAT
>JAEEUD010000096.1 GCA_016286835.1 Pyramidobacter sp.
AATTCCAGGCCGCCCAGAAGGCCGTGAAAGAAGCCGCCGACGCCGACGCGCTGTATGCGAAGAAAAACGGCGCGCTGTGGGGCGCGTTCCTCGCCATGCTGATCGGCTTCGGTGCCGCCAGCGCCTTCGCTCTCGTCACCGACTCGGGCACGGCCGTGCAGTTTGCGGGCGGTATCTTTGCCGCAGCGGTCTGCGTGCCGGCGCTTTCGGCAGTTATCAACGGCGTCGGCTCGACACTCGGCGGCGCCTTTGTGATCGGCGCCGCGTTCTTCCGCTTCATCCTGCCCGTCGGCATCTGGGCGTTCGCCACGCTCAGCGATGAGCCGCGCAGCTTCTGGTACGCGCTGCCCGTACTGCTCGCCGTTCTCGTCGCCGTGCCGCTGAGAAAGCGGATGCTGTACTGGACCGACACCGGACGCAAAAAGCTGGAGCAGACGAAGGGGCTGGAGATGTTCATCACAGCGGCCGAGAAAGACCGGCTGGAACTGCTCAACGCACCCGACGACACACCGGAGCTGTTCGAGGAGCTGCTTCCCTACGCCGTGGCGACCGACACGGTGAAAAACTGGACTTCGCGTTTCGCCAAAGTCCTTGAAGCCGCGTCGTACCAGCCCGAGTGGTGCCCGATGCCCATGCACGGCGCGCATTTCGTCGCCAGCGACTTCACGGAAGGCTTCAACGGCCTGAGCAGCGGCTTTTCGTCAAGCCTGAGCTCGGCTTCGACACCGCCCGGTTCGAGATCCGGCAGCTCCGGCTACGGCGGAGGCGGAGGTTCCTCCGGCGGCGGCGGTGGAGGCGGCGGCGGACACGGGTGGTAAACCTGACTGAACGCCACAAAACATGATGAGATAAAAGAATCGCAGGGAGCGTTCTTCATGGAACACTCCCTGCGATTTTTCTGTTTGTCAGGTCTTCACGCCAATGACGCGCTTTCGTCAAGATCTCACGAATCATTTCGCTTTTCATGGCTGTATACGTTTGCCGATCCTCGGGATACCGCTTCGCCAGCGATTGCTTCAGCTCGGAATAGGCTCGCGCTTCTTCTGGATGGCAGTTCAGATAATCTCTCATGTCCACGTAATTCTTCCACGCTTCTGAATCGTAGATCACAACGTGGATGTGATGCGTTCTGAAATCACCGTCGCCGCACACGTACAGATACTGACCGGGATGGTCCTGGCCGCGAAAGATAAAGCCGTTCTCCGCAAGCACGTCGTTCAGCGCGAGGATTTGGTCGAAATCAGCGACGCAGACGACGATATCGATGATCGGTTTCGCGCAAATCCCTCTGACAGCCGTGCTGCCGATGTGCTGCGCGTTGACCATCACGTCTTGAAGGATCTCCTTCAGTTGGGCGATGGTCTGCCGCGCGAAGATTTCCCATTCATCCTTGTGCGGTTCGACCGCCACGGTTCCCCGGCGAAGTCCCAGGCTCATTTGTACCCCCTCTTCCTGAAATCTCGCTGCATTCCCTGAGAAAAGATCGCTCTGGGACAGGGTTTGCTCTTCGCAGCGAAACATTCTTAGCGAAAATTTTGTTGTAACTATTGACATTACAACCTAAGCGCGTTATACTCCGGGCAAGTTGAAACCGACGTGGTTACAACAGTTAAATTTCAGGAGGATTCTTACCATGACAAAAATCGAAAAAGCACTCGCTCTCATCGGCACTTTCGTTTCAGGCGACACCGACAAGGCCGCTTCTCTGCTTGCGGAAGGGTACATCCAGCACAATCTTGCTTACGGTTCGGGCCGCGATGCTTTCGTGAGCAGCGTCGCTTATCTGGCATCTGCCCCCGTGAAAACCACCGTCAACAATATCCGTGCATTTGAGGACGGCAATAAGGTTTTCCTGCAAACCGTCTACAACTTTGCGGGCGCTGGCGAACAGGTGGCCTTCGACATCTTCCGCTTCGATGAAAAAGGATTGATTGCTGAACACTGGGACAATCTCGCCGCGTTCTCCAAGCCCAATCCGTCCGGCCACACACAGATCGACGGTACGATGGAAAAGAGAAATGCCGACAGGGAAAAGACTCGCAGAATCGTTGCCGGTTTCGTTGGCGATGTGCTGCGCGGTGAGAATCCTGACAAGTTGACAAGCTACTTTGACGGAGACACGTACATTCAGCATAACGCCGCCATCGCAGATGGACTTTCCGGTCTCGGCGCCGCTCTTGCCACGATGTCCGCGCAGGGCGTCTCGATGATTTACAACAAAACTCATATGATCCTTGCGGATGGCGATCATGCTCTCGCTTGCAGCGAAGGGACTTTCGGCGGCGTTCCCACCACCTTCTATGATCTGTTCCGTGTCGAGAACGGTTTCATTGCCGAGCATTGGGATGTGATGGAGACTCTGGCCGCCCCCGAAACATGGGCAAATCAGAATGGAAAGTTTTAACGTAACCATTGAAATTACGGCCATTCCGTGAAACAATATTTCACGGGAGGGCTGGTCAATGCAAATTTCGAGCAGATTCACGATTGCTTTGCATATTTTCGCCTGCGTAGATGTGTTCAAGGATGAATATAAGGTGACAAGCGATTTCCTTGCGGGAAGCATTAACACAAATCCCGTCGTCATCCGAAAGATCCTAACACAGCTCAAGAACGCAGGACTGATCAAAGTCGCAAGAGGCACCGGCGGGATCGAACTGACACGGGACTTGTCAGAGATCACTTTTTACGACGTGTATGAAGCAATAGGAGCAGTGGAAAACGGAGATCTGTTCCACTTCCATGAGTGTCCGAATCCAAAATGTCCGGTTGGCAGGAACATTCACGCTCTGCTGGATGTCAAGTTGAAGGCAGTTCAAAACGCCATGGAGAACGAGCTGCGCAGATACACGCTTTCTGATCTCCGCAGCGGAATGACTGAGCTTCTGGCAAAAGAGAACTGAAGCCTGGGCTCCGAAGAAATTCTTCTTCCAAGGCTTTCAGGAAGTATTTTTTAATGAGGCGGCAGAAAGAAGGCAGCACAATGAAAGAGAGAGCGGCGCAGGAGAAGCGGCTTGATTTTCTTGTCGAGGCATTCAAGAACGATTCTGTTCAATATAAAGACGTGCAGACTCCGACCGACACGGCGGGCAAGAGACGGCTCCTGCGCTCCTTAATGAACATTCGTCTGCCGGGAAAACTTGATGATCCCATTCTTGCCGTACAGGATGAATATCTGCGGGAACGGATCAGGGAAAACGGGATCGTTGTTCTTTCGGATATTCCCATAATAAGAGACGGCATGTCGATATGGCAGGGCGACATTACGAGGCTTGCCGTCGATGCCATCGTCAACGCGGCCAATTCTCAGATGCTTGGCTGCTTTGTTCCAATGCATACCTGCATTGATAACTGCATCCACACCTTTGCCGGAGTTCAGCTTCGGGCTGAGTGCAACCGGCAGATGGACCAGCTTCGTCGCAGTTACGGCAGAGGTTATGAACAGCCCACCGCCGCGCCTATGCTGACAGATGGGTATAACCTACCGGCAAAGAAGATCGTCCATGTCGTCGGGCCTATCGTGGAAGACAAATTGTCTCCCGAGCTTGAAAATGATTTGGCGGCTTGCTATATCAACACACTGGACCTGTGCGCCGGAAACAGCCTTCGCAGCGTGGCTTTCTGCTGTATTTCCACAGGCGTTTTTCACTTCCCGAATAAGAGGGCTGCAGAGATCGCCGTTCATACAACAGAAAAATGGCTCGCCGAGCACAACGGTCAGGTGGACCGAGTGATTTTCAACGTGTTCAAAGACGAGGACAGGACGTACTATGAAGAACTCTTGCATTGACCAGCCGAACGGCTATCTGGAGACCATACAGAAAGGGCTCGCCGCCGTGCGTTCCCGTGATTTGGAAATTTCCCGCGGCATCGGTACAAGGGATGAGCAGATCGCGCGCCTTAAGAAAGAGATCCAAACGGCGGACGCCATCGTGGTCGGCGCCGGCGCGGGGCTTTCCACGGCGGCGGGACTGTCCTACAGCGGAGAACGTTTTGAGTACTATTTCTCCGACTTTGCCAGGGAGTATCAGATCAAGGACATTTATTCCGGTGGTTTTTATCCGTTTCCAGATCAGGAAACGCAGTGGGCGTGGTGGGCTCGCCATATCTATTACAATCGTTACATCGACGCGCCCAAGCCTGTCTACCGTTCACTGTTGTCGCTGCTTGACGGAAAGGATTACTTTGTGATCACCACCAACGTGGATCACCAGTTTCAGCGGGCAGGCTTCGATAAGGAACGGCTGTTCTACACGCAGGGCGACTATGGCTTGTTTCAGAGTATCGATCCGGAAGTTCAGGAAACCTTTGATAATGAAAAATGGACGATGCGAGCGATGGAAGCCCAGGGATTTATCAGGGATGAGAACGGGGTTTTCCAAGTGCCGGAAAACGGAACGATCTCCATGAGAATTCCGACTGAACTGGTTCCAACCGCACCAAACGGCGATCCGGTGACAATGAATCTTCGCTCTGACGCGACCTTTGTCGAGGATGCCGAATGGCGCAACGCGTCTGCCGCCTATTCCGATTTCCTGCGCAGACACGAAAAACTTCATGTGCTGTATTGGGAAATCGGTGTAGGAGCGAACACGCCGGTCATCATCAAATATCCTTTCTGGCAGATGACAATGGAAAATTCCCGTGCCATCTACGCCTGCATGAATTATGATGACGCTTTTTGCCCAAGGGAAATCGAGGATCGCGCGATTTGTATCGACGGAGACGCAGGAAGAACTCTCGTCATGATGGCTCAATAAGTCTTGCTTATGTGAAAGCGCCGCAGGGGCTTCCTGCGGCGCTTTCTTCGTCATTTGACGAGTTCGGATTTCTTCCAGCTGCCGCGCGCGAGCAGATACGCGGCGATGAACATCGGCGTGAAGCCGGCCACGGCGTCGCCGAGCCAGAAACCGTAATGCTTCATGCCCAGCGTGAGCCCGAAGAACAGGGCCAGGCCGATGCGCAGGATGATGCCGTCGAGGATAGCCGTAGCGAAGTTGGCCGCGTAGTTGCCGCTGCCGTTGACGAGCGCGTTGGCGGGCGCGCGCGAGGCCGCGCCGTAGAACAGCAGCGCGCCGATGGGCAGATACTTCAGGCCGATCGCCAGCACCTCGGCGTCGGCGGTGAAGAAACTGAAGATCTGCCGCGGGAACGAAAACAGCAGTACGGCCATGACCGTGGCGATCGAGAACGACAGAGTGCCGACGGAGAGCATCACCTTCGGCACGCGGTCGTAGGTCTTCGCGCCGATGTTCTGGCCCACCATCGACGAGCCGGCCGTGATCAGCGCGTTGGAAAGCAGGTTGCTGACGCTGCCGATCTTGTTGGAGATGCCCGCGAAGGCCGACACGGCGACGCCGTAGGAGTTGATCCACGAGTTGACGAACAGCTTGCTCGACGAGATCGCCGCGCTGCGGATGGCCATCGGCACGCCGAGGCCGACAAGCGCGCGCAGCATGGCGCCGTCGAGGCGGAAAAAGTCGCCGGCGCGCACCTCGATGCCGAATTCCTCGCGCCGGTTCAGCGTAAAGACGGCGCAGCTCACGAAGCTGACGCCCTGGCTCAGCACCGTCGCCAGCGCCGCGCCGCCGGCGCCCATCCCCAGCCCCATCACGAACAGCAGATCGAGCGCCACGTTCAGCAGCGCGGCGATGCTGATGAACACGAACGGATGTTTCGAGTCGCCCATGCCGCGCATCACGGCGCTGACGGCGTTGTAGCCGTAGATGAAAGGCAGGCCGGCCATGCAGATCGTGGAATAGGAAAGCGCCTGCGCGAACGACTCCGGCGGCGTGTTCATGATGCCGAGCACGCCCCGCCGCAGCACCAGCGCCGTGCCGCCCAGCGTCAGCGCCAGCAGGCCGAGAAAGGCGAACATCGTGCCGATGAACCGCCCCACGTCGCGCGACCGCCCCGCGCCCAGGTACTGCGCGATGATCACCTGCCCCGCGTTGGAAAAGCCCATCGCCACGAACGTGAGGAAGTTGCTCACGTCGCCGCCGACGGACACGGCCGAAAGCCCGACCTTGCCGAGCGACCGGCCGACGATGACCATGTCCACCATGTTGTAGACGATCTGCAGCAGATTCGACAAAAACAGCGGCAGCGAGAAGATGATGAGCTGCTTCATGACGCTGCCGCGAGTGAAATCGGAAACGTAAGAACCGCGGGCCATTGAAAAACTCCTTTTGCTCGAAAAAACTGATTTTCCGCTGATTATACACCTTTCCCCGGAGAAATCCGCGAAATTCATGATAGCGTTTACACAGATTCTGTTGTAAAATTCGACCTAATCAAAAATACTCCGAAAGGCGTGATCCGCACCGATGAAAGAACTCCTGATCCGCGCAGCCCTCTGGACCGGCGATCCGGCCCGTCCGCGAGCGCAGGCATGCGTCGTGCGCGACGGACGCTTCGTCTTCGTGGGCGATTTCGAGGCCGCCCGCGCCGCGTATCCGGCCGCTGAGATCGCCGACTACGGCGACAACCTCGCCATGCCCGGCATGAGCGACGGGCACCTGCACCTGACGGCGTTCGCCCGCCAGAATCTTTACGTCAACCTGCTGCACGTGCGCTCGCTCGCAGAGACGGCGGCCATGCTCCGCGAAAAAGCCGCCGAAGTCGGCAGCGGCGCCTGGATCCGCGCGATCAACTACAACGAGATGGCCTGGCCCGACACCACGCCGCCCAGCATGGAGTGGCTGGACTCGCTCGGCCTCGACAATCCCGTCATCCTCAGCCGCTACTGCGGCCATCGTCACGTCGCCAACTCGCGCGCCATGCGCGAAAGCGGCCTAGAAAACTCGTCCGATCCCTACGTGCTGCGTGACGGCAGCGGCAAAGTCACCGGCGTGATGACCGAAGGCGGCGCTTCTCCGATCATCGAGACCGTCGCGCGCGAGTACGAGACGCCGCAGAAGCTGGTCGACGTCATGGAAAAGGCGACGACGATCATGGCCTCGCGGGGCATCACCTGCGGACATGCCTGCGACGCGCCGACATACGCCCTCGGCGAGGAGCTCTTCACCTGGCAGGAACTGGTCGAAGCCGGACGCCTGCCCGTGCGCGT
>JAEEUD010000097.1 GCA_016286835.1 Pyramidobacter sp.
GGGGGGGGGGCGGAGGAGGACCGTGCGGCGCGCGACGGGTGTCCGGGGGGGGGGGGGGGGGGGGGGGGGGGGGGGCGGGCGGCGGGGTGGGGGAGTGGGATGCGGCTTTTTGTTTCATGCCGTCCATACTACCGAACGCCGCGCCGCCCGCAACCGCAATCGTTCCTCCGCCGCCCCCTCCGCCGGTTGCCGCCGGAATCCCCTCCGGGAGGGCGGCGCGGGCGCGCGATACCAAGGAAAACATTGGACTTTTCCGCGGTTTTCCATGGTCCTCCCGCCCATGGCGGACCGCCGGGCCGCCCCCGTTCCGCATTTTGCAAAAACGTTCCAACAGCCTGCCGTAAAAGCGCTTTGACAAGCGGGGGGCGTCCCGCCTACGCTGGTACCCGATGCAGGCGGTGAAACCGTTTGCAGGTTGTTTGGTTGACGAGAGAAAGGAAAACGAAAATGCAAATGGAGATTGGAATCTTCCTGTGGGGGGCGCTGGCCGCCGGATTGCTGGCGCTGTTGTTCGCCTGGTGGAAGGCGTTGTGGATCGGCAAGCAGGATCCGGGGACCGAACGGATGCGCGAGATCGGCGGATCGATCCGTTCCGGCGCGATGGCGTTCCTGAAGCGGGAATACACGGTCATCGCGGTCGCGGTGGTGCTGGTGGCGGCGCTGCTGGCGTTCATCAACAAGGGGGACGCCCGCTGGGTCGCCGCGTCGTTCGTGCTGGGCGCGGTGTGCTCGGGGCTGTCGGGGTTCTTCGGGATGCGTGTGGCGACGTCCGCGAACATGCGCACGACCAACGCGGCCCGCAAGGGGCTGCCCGAGGCGCTGCGCGTGGCGTTTTCGGGCGGGTCGGTCATGGGGATGTGCGTGGTGGGGCTGGGGCTGGCGGGGCTGGCGATCGCGCTGCTGGCGACCTTCGCGGCGTTCCACGACCCGAAGAACGTTTTGTCGGTGACGGGCACGATCATGCCGGTGGTGACGGGCTTCTCGATGGGGGCGAGCTCCATCGCGCTCTTCGCGCGCGTGGGCGGGGGCATCTATACCAAGGCGGCCGACGTCGGCGCCGACCTGGTCGGCAAGGTCGAGGCGGGCATCCCCGAGGACGACCCGCGCAACCCGGCCACCATCGCGGACAACGTTGGCGACAACGTGGGCGACGTCGCGGGCATGGGGGCCGACCTCTTCGAGTCGTACGTGGGCGCGATCGTCGCGGCGATGGTGCTCGGCGCCACGGTGAAGACGGGCGGCGAGCTGGACATGCGCTTCGTGATGCTGCCGCTGGCGGTCGCGGGCGTGGGCATCCTGCTCTCGATGCTCGGGACGTTCTTCGTGCGCACCCGCGAGGGCGGAAACCCGCAGACGGCGCTGAACAAGGGGACTTTCGGGGCGTGCGCCCTGGCGGCGGTCGCCACGTACTTCCTGTGCACCAATGTGCTGCCGGCGAAGTTCTTCCTGGGTGGCGGCCAGGAGCGCGGGCCCGTGGACGTGTTCTTCGCGGTGCTGGTGGGACTGCTCGCCGGGACGGTGATCGGCCTGCTCGCCGAGCACTACACCGCCGAAGGCAAGGCGCCTTCCAACGCGGTCGCCGACGCCTCGGAGACCGGCTCGGCCACCAACATCATCGCCGGACTCGGCGTCGGCATGCGCTCCACCGCCTGGCCCGTGCTCGTGCTGGCGGCGGCGACCATCGCGTGCTTCCACTTCGCCGGTTTGTACGGCATCGCGCTCGGCGGCCTCGGAATGCTGGCCACCACCGGCATCCAGCTCGCCGTGGACGCCTACGGGCCCATCGCCGACAACGCGGGCGGCCTCGCCGAAATGGCCGGCCTGCCGCACGAGGTGCGCCAGCGCACCGACAAGCTCGACGCCGTCGGCAACACCACCGCCGCCATCGGCAAGGGGTTCGCCATCGGTTCCGCTGCCCTTACCGCGCTGGCGCTGTTCGCGGCGTTCCGGCAGACCGTCGGGCTCGACAGCATCGACGTCGGCGACCCCAAGGTCATGTCCGGCCTGCTCATCGGCGCCATGATGGCCTACCTCTTCTCCGCCTGCGCCATGAAGGCCGTCGGCGAGGCCGCCAACTCCATGGTCGAGGAAGTCCGCCGCCAGTTCCGCGAGATTCCGGGCCTCCTCAAGGGCGACCCGTCCGCCAAGGCCGACTACGCCCGCTGCGTCGACATCTCCACCGCCGCCGCCATCCGCAAGATGACCGTCCCCGCCATGCTCGGCATCCTGGTTCCGCTGGTGGTCGGTTTCGGCTTCGGCAAGGAGATGCTCGGCGGCCTGCTCGCGGGCGTCACGGCGAGCGGCGTCCTGCTGGCGCTGTTCATGAGCAACGCCGGCGGCTGCTGGGACAACGCCAAGAAGCACATCGAAATCGGCACCCACGGCGGCAAGGGTTCCCCGGCCCACAAGGCGGCCGTCGTCGGCGACACCGTCGGCGATCCCTTCAAGGACACCGCCGGCCCCGCTCTGAACATCCTCATCAAGCTGATGACCGTCGTCGCGCTCGTCATCGCTCCTCTTATCATCAAATAAGCGCGGTCTCGACAGAATCGTCCGAAAAAGCTACAATAAAGCGGAGGGAGCTCAACGGCTCTCTCCGCTTTTTCCGTATCCGATTTTCATGGAGGGGTCACAATGGCCGACGAGATCGTCGCGAAAATCAAAGACGCCATTGACATCGTCGATCTGATCGGCGATTCGGTGCGGCTGGAACGCAAGGGCCGCAACTACGGCGGCCTCTGTCCGTTCCACGACGAGAAGACGCCCTCGTTCATGGTCTCGCCCGAGCGACAGTCGTGGCACTGCTTCGGCTGCGGCAAGGGCGGCGACATTTTCACGTTCATCATGGAAAAAGAGGGCCTCAGCTTCCCGGAGGCGCTCGAAGAGCTGGCGCGCCGCGCCGGCATCACGCTGCCCAAACGGCGCGGCCGGCCCCAGTCGCAGGATCTGTATACGGTCATGGAGATGGCCGTGGACTTTTACCGCCGCGAGCTGAAAGGCCCCGGCGGCGCGGCCGGACGCGGCTACCTTGCCCGCCGCAACATCACGGACAGGGACGCTGCGGCGTTTGAGATGGGCTGGGCCCCCGCCTCCTGGCAGTCGCTGAACGACGCGCTGCGGCGGGAGGGCGTGACGCAGGAGCAGCTGCTCAAGTGCGGTCTCGTCAGTCAGGGCGAACGCGGCTGCTACGACCGTTTCCGCGGACGCGTCATGTTCCCCATCCGCAACGTTTCCGGCCGCTGCATCGCTCTCGGCGGACGCATCGTCGACGGTGACGGCGCGAAATACCTTAACAGCCCCGAAGGTCCGCTGTACAGCAAAAAGGACAATCTCTACCTGCTCAACAAGGCCAAGGGTGCGATCCGCGAGCGCGGCCGCTCGATCCTCGTCGAAGGCTACATGGATGCCATCCGCCTGCACATGCACGGACACGGCGAGACCGTCGCCTCGCTCGGCACGGCGCTGACGGAAGAGCAGGCGTCACTGCTGCGGCGCTTTGCCAACAAGTGCTACATCTGCTACGACGCCGACGCGGCGGGACAGAACGCCACGCTGCGCGGCATGTACGTGCTTCAGCGCGCCGGGCTGCAGGTGTACGTCGTCCGCTTCCCGGGCGGCAAGGACCCTGACGAGATGCTCCAGACCGAGGGGGGAGACGAGCTGTTCGACGCGGCGCTCGAAGAGGCCAAGCCGCTCGTACTCTATCATATCGGCCTGTTTGAGAAGGCCGCCAAGAGTGAAGGCCAGGCGAAGGCTGCCGAAGAGCTGCTGGAAGGCATGGCCCAGCTTTCCGCCGTCGAACTGGCGCCGTATCTTCAGGAGATCGGACACGCCGTCGGGCTGCCCGATTACCAGCTGCGCGGCGAGCTCGACCGGCTGCGGCGCGGCCGGCGCGTTTCGGCGCAGGCCGCCGAGAGCATGGCCGGAACGGACGAACCTCCCGAAACGATCGACCTCGACGGTCTGGACGACGAAGGCTCGTCCGCGCCCTGCGATCCGGCCGAGACCGGCCTGCTTTATCTGCTCTGGTCGTCGCGCGAGCTGCGCACCGGCGTGGACGTGGGCGAAACCGTGCGGCTGTTTCTTGACGAACGGCTCAAGGAGATCTGCGGCGCCCTCCTCACCGGCAGTTCGCCGGAAGAGCTGGAACGCCGCTGGCTGGAGCTGGGCGAGCATTTCCCGCTCTCCGTCGTCGCCGCCGGAGGCGCGTTCTGCGACACGCTGAGCGGCACCGACGCCGAAAAGTGGCAGGCGCTGGCCGCCGGAATGCGCCGCAAGAGTATGCAGGCCCGCTACGCCCGCCTGCGCGAGATGATGTTCCGCGGCCAGGCCGCCCCCGACGAGATGGCCGAATACGCGCGCCTGGCGGCCGAGCTGAAACGGCACTGACGTCCCGCCGAAACGCTTGTGAATTTTGGCGTTTTTCCTTGTGTATTTCTTTGTGAAAAAAGAACTTTTTAGGAAAAATCCTGCTATAATTAACTGTCACATGTGTGTAAAAAGAGGTGAGACCCGTGATTCGTCTGGATAAATTCCTCAAGCTCTCGCAGCTTGTCAAGCGCCGCACCGTGGCGCAGGAGATGATCGAAGTCGGCGCCGTGCGGGTGAACGGCCGCAAGGTCAAGCCCGCGTGCGACGTGAAAGCCGGCGACGTGATCGAAGTGGCCTTTCCGCGCCGCGTCATCACCGCCGCCGTCCTCGTTGACGACGAGGCTATGCTGCGCCGCCGCGGCACGGTTGCCTGCGAGATGAAGGGCGAACGCCGCGTCGAACCCGAAGAGGATCCCTGGAAGGATTAAACGGCCCGTCTGCGGCCGCAAATTTGAGAGGAGCGATTTGCTATGAGCACTATTGTTGGTATCCATGGTCGTGAGATTCTTGATTCCCGCGGCAATCCCACCGTTGAAGTCGAAGTTGCGCTTGAGACCGGCGAGATCGCGCGCGCCGGAGTGCCTTCGGGCGCTTCCACCGGCACGTTCGAGGCCGTCGAGCTTCGCGACGGCGGAAGCCGCTACAACGGCAAAGGCGTCCTGAACGCCGTGAAGAACGTCAACGAGGCGATCGCGCCCGAAGTCTGCGGCATGGACGCCGACGACCAGCGCGCCGTTGACGCCGCGATGATCGCGCTTGACGGCACGCCCAACAAGGGCAAGCTGGGCGCCAACGCCATCCTCGGCGTTTCCATGGCTGTGGCCCGCGCTGCCGCGATGAGCCACGACCTGCCGCTGTGGGACTACATCGGCGGCCTCGGCAAGAAGACGCTGCCCGCCCCGATGATGAACGTCATCAACGGCGGCGCTCACGCCGACAACAACCTCGACATCCAGGAGTTCATGATCGTGCCCCACGGCGCGCCCACGTTCGCCGAAGCCCTGCGCATGGGTGCCGAGACCTACCACGCGCTGAAGAAGCTCCTCGTCAAGGACGGCTTCAGCACCGGACTGGGCGACGAGGGCGGCTTTGCTCCCAACTTCTCCAGCAACCGCATGGGCTTTGAGTACCTCGTCAAGGCCATTTCCGCCGCCGGCTACGAGCCCGGCAAGCAGATCTCGATCGCCTGCGACGTGGCCGTTTCCGAGCTGTTCAAGAACGGCAAGTACGTCTTCGACGGCGAAGGCCGCGAGTTCACCCCCGCCGAGCTGGCCGACTACTACGCGACGCTGTGCGCCGACTTCCCGATCATCTCCATCGAAGACGGCATGAACGAGGAAGACTGGGACGGCTGGAAGCTGCTCACCGCCAAGATCGGCGACCATGTCCAGCTCGTCGGCGACGACCTCTTCGTCACCAACCCCGAGCGTCTTGGCAAGGGCATCTCGCTTGGCGCCGCCAACTCCATCCTCATCAAGCTGAACCAGATCGGCAGCGTCACCGAGACCATGGACGTCATCGGCATGGCTCACGACGCCGGCTACAGCTGGGTCGTCTCGCACCGCTCCGGTGAGACCGACGACAGCTTCATCTCCGACCTTGCCGTGGCCACCGCCTCCGGCCAGATCAAGACCGGCGCCCCGGCCCGCATGGACCGCATCGCCAAGTACAACCAGCTGCTGCGCATCGAGGAAGCTCTCGGCTCGCAGGCTGCCTACGCCGGACTTTCGACGTTCCGCGCCGGCAAGTAGCACGTAAGCGTGAACGACATGGGCTCGCCGATCCCCTCCAAGAAGGAGCAGATCACCGATCCCACGGTGGGGCGGCTCGTCACTTACCGCCGCCTCCTCATGCGCCTTGTGGACGAGGGCGTTCCCGTCGTCTCGTCCAAGGAGATCGGCGAAATGCTCCGCCTCAAGTCCAGCCAGGTACGCAAGGACCTTTCCTATCTGGGCGAGTTCGGCAAGCGCGGCGTCGGCTACGACGTGTCGCTGCTGCTCCAGGACCTGGCGGGGATCCTCGCGCCGTTTGAGGTGCGGCGTATCGGACTGGTCGGCATCGGCCGCCTCGGCGAAGCGCTGCTGAACCACCGTTCCTTCCTCAGCGAGAACTACGAGGTCACGGCCGTCTTCGACAGCAATCCGGCCAAAGTCGGCCGCGTCTATGCCGGCAAGAAGTGCTACGACATCGCCGACATGCCGCGCGTCATCGCCGAAAAGGACATCTCCGTGATCATCCTCACCGTGCCCGCGTCCGCCGCGCAGCGTGTGCTCGACGCCGCCGTGAGCACGGGACGCATCGCCGGCGCGCTCAACTTTTCCGCCGCCGTGCTGACCGCGCCGCCGGAAGTGGAAGTCCGCGACGTCGACATCTTCGTCGAACTGGAAAAACTGCTCTTCCGCCTCAAAGCGACCGAGCAGAAGAAAAACGCGCGCTCCGTTTCCGCGGCGATTGATTAAACACGCTTTGCCGTGTTACAATATCCATTGGCTTTTTTGCCCAAAAAACAAAAAACAATTTTATCAGGAGGTCGTATCATCATGAAATCCAGTCTCTTTGCGACTCTGCTCGCTCTTGTTTCTGCTTCCGCGGCTCTGGCCGACGGTCCCGCCGCCGCTCCCCAGGGCAGCGCGCTCGGCGCGTTCTTCCCGCTGATCATCTTCGTCGTCATCTTCTATTTC
>JAEEUD010000098.1 GCA_016286835.1 Pyramidobacter sp.
CTTGACGGGGAACGGATGCGCGAACGTGCGGAAGTAGCACCACAGCGTCAGGCTCAGCTGATCGTGGCCGAGCGCCAGCCGCACGCTCCATTCCAGCCGCTGCCACTCGCTGCCCAGAAAGAACGGCTGAAAGGCGCGGCTCGGCTGGATCCACAGGCGGCCCTTCGGCTCGTTCTCGTAGAGCGTCAGCAGCGTTCCCGTCCAGCGCGCGCCGCCCAGTTCGATCGAGATCAGGCCCGCGCTCAGGCGCCGCAGCCGGGCAAGCAGCGCCGTGCGGTTGCTCTTCGTGTTGCTGCGGCCCAGCTCGCGCAGCAGCATGTAGCACGAAAGGCTGACGCCGCAGAGGTCGCGGCTTTTCCGCTGCCGGTACAGGTTCATCGCCGCCATGTAGACGGTGAGGTCTTCCTGATCGAAGCGTTCGCCCGAAAAGCGCAGTTCGATCCCATCCGGCCCCGGCAGCAGCTCATTCACGCACCTGCGGCGCGCGCCCCGGCGGACGACCGCGAACAGCGGCAGCTGGAGAAGGCGCTTGGGCGCGCCGGAAAGGCCCGCCGGCCCTTCGACCACGAGCGGTTCGGCCTGACGCGCGCTTTCCAGCGGCAGAGGCTGCCCTTTCGCCGCCATGCACTCCAGTTTGGCACGGTGCGCCGCCCGCGCCCGCAGGATCACGGCGCGGATCTCGCGCGGCAGCTTCGCCCAGCTTTTCGGATCGGAGTCGTCGGGACAGGGCAGGTCGTCCATGCCGTCGAAGACGATGTCGCGCGTCCGCGCCGGCTCGTCCGGCCATGTGCCGCCGCCTGGGAGCGGACGTTCCGCACAGTTCGTGACAGGTGGATCATTCGTTATCATTTCAGAAATTTTGACGGCATTTTCGGAAGCGTTATTTCGCGCCGGCATGGTATTTCCGCCGTCAAACAAACAGGTCTTATGTGCGCTTTGATGCTGTTCGTTCATATTTCAACTCCTTTGTTTCAGTTCGATCCCGTTGTAACCATTTGCTCAAGCAGTGTGACAGATCTTGGGGGATAGGGTGATTATAACCGAAACAAATTGTCATTGCAAGAGTTTAAAAGCAGACTTTTGATTCAAGGCCGACACGAAGACACAAAGACACGAAGAAAAGCAGGGATAAAAAGAACCCCGCCGGACGCGCGGGCACTTCGGCGGGGAGTGAATACAGTATCGATTGCGTGGAGCTCTTTTTACTTCGCTCTGCAGATCAGCGTGCAGAGACGCTGTTTCTCGGTGGCGGGAAGCTCGGCGACGTTGGCAACGTGCCAGAGGGCGTCGCGCCATCTGCCGTCTTTGGAGTTCGCGTCCGCGCCCGCCTTGACGAGCCGCACGACGGCATCAGTATCGCCCATTTGCGCGGTTTTCGAGCAGCTCCTCGTTCACGTTCGCAAAGCACCTGGTTGCGGTCATCAGCATTGCAAGCAACGTGGCACACTCTTTTTTGCGTTCAGTTTCATGAATATCACCTCTTAAAGAGATTTGCTTTCTGTGCTGATTATAGCACGCCCCTTTTAGATTCCTTTATGTCTTCGTGTCTTTGTGTCAGGTTCTGGAATTTATCGTTTCACAGCACCGCGGATCAGGTCCGCCAGCCGCTCCTTTTCGGCGGCGGGCATCTGCCGGTTCTGGTTCAGGTGCCACACGGCGTCGTGGCCGGCGTAGTCTTTTGCGGCTGCGTCGGCGCCGTTTTTCAGCAGCAGTTCGATCACTTCGGTATCGCCGCGGGGCGCCGCGTACATCAGCGCGGTGCGGCCGTAGCTGTCGACTGAGTTCACGTCGCCGCCGGCGCAGATCAGCAGTTCCAGCGTGACGGCGTGGCCGTACAGGGCCGCGAGCATCGTCGCTGTCTCACCGCTTCCTTCACGCGCGTGCAGGTCGGCGCCCGCGTCAAGCAGCCGCTTGACGGCGTCGGTCTGACCGTTCAGCGCCGCGTTCATCAGGGCGGTGAAGCCCTGTCCGTTTTTCGCGTTCACGTCCGCTCCCGCGGCCAGCAGCATCCCGATCGCGCGCGTCTGTCCGTTGCGCGCCGCCCACATCAGCGGCGTGCGGGCCCACAAGAGCGTTTTCGGGTTCGGGTCGGCGCCGGCGGCCAGCAGCGTCTTCATCGCCATCGTGCGTCCGTACCACGCCGCGTAGAGCAAGGGCGTGCCGCCGTCTTCCCTGGCCGCGTTCACGTCGGCGCCGGCCTTCACAAGGCTCTCCACCGCCGCGGGATTGCCGTCCTCGATCGCCCTGAACAGGTCCGCGTTCTCTCCGGCCCGGCGGGGCACGGCGCTCACGGGCGCGGCACTCAGGAGGGCGGCCAGCAGCGCCGCAAAGACTTTAACCGAATGATGAAGCAACGTTCTCACCTCACGCATAAGTATTTTGATTTACCGTCATTATAGCATGGCAACGCTGTCGAACGCCGCCGCGTCCGCTTCCCCATCGATCTTTTCTCTCGTTCCCATAGAAAGTGCCGATGATCCGCTCCCCGAGCGGCTTTACACGGTGCGTGTATACATAAGATTTGTACCGACTAACATATTTCATTCTTTCTAAAAAAGTGCTATTATGAGAAAAATATCACAAGACGCGCCGCGTTTCGTCTGCAACGAAAGCCGGCGGCGCGCTCAAGGGGGAAGGAAAATGGGCTTTCCGACGTTTCGCGGCGGCGTGCATCCGCCGCAGAACAAGGATCTGACGCGCGACAAGGCGATCGAAGACTACAAGCCGAAGGGCGAGCTGGTCTTCCCGATGTCGCAGCACATCGGCGCGCCCAACGCGCCGGCCGTCAAAAAGGGCGACCGCGTTCTGGTCGGCACGGTGCTGGGCTCGACCGAGGCGTTCGTGTCGGCGCCGATCCTCAGCAGCGTCTCCGGCACGGTGAAGGACATCGGCCCGCGCCGCGTCACGGCCGGCAATTTCGACACCTGCGTGGTGGTGGAAAACGACGGGCTCTACGAGCGTGACCCGAAATGGGCGCCGATCCCTGATTACGAAAACTGCGATCCCAAAGAATACGTCAGGCGCCTTCGCGAGGCCGGCATCGTCGGCTTCGGCGGCGCGACGTTCCCCGCGGCCGTCAAGTTCGCGCCCCGCGATCCGTCCAAGATCAAATGGCTGATCGCCAACGGCGCGGAGTGCGAGCCGTACCTGAACTGCGACTTCCGCCTCATGCTCGAGGCCACGGAGGAGATCGTGCAGGGCATGAGCCTGCTCCTGCGGCTGTTCCCCAACGCCGAGGGCGTCATCGCCGTGGAGAACAACAAGCCGGAAGCGATCGCCGCGCTCAGCGAGTGCGTGAGCCGCCTCGGCGTCGTGCGCGTGCGCGTGCAGCCGATGACGGTGAAGTACCCGCAGGGCGCCGAGAAGATGCTGATCGAGGCACTGACCGGCCAGGAATACGTGGTCTCGGCGCTGCCGGCCGACGTGGGCTGCATCATCGCCAACGTCAGAACGGTGCAGCAGGCGTACCGCGCGATCGTCTTCGGCGAGCCGGCCGTGGAGCGCATCATCACGGTGACGGGCGACGCGATCGCGGAGCCGAAGAACGTGCGCGTGCCGCTGGGCACGTCGATCGCCGAGCTGGTCGAGTTCTGCGGCGGTTTTGCCACGCCGCCGGCCAAGGTGCTCTCCGGCGGACCGATGATGGGTGTGGCCATGCGCACGCTCGACGTGCCGGCCGTGAAGGGCAGCAGCGGTCTGCTCTGCCTGACGGCGAAATCGACGATGCTGGCTCGTCCCAGCGCGTGCCTGCGCTGCGGGCGCTGCGTCGACGCCTGCCCGGTCGGTCTGGTGCCGAGCGACCTTGACAGCTACGTGCTGCTCAAGCGCTACGACGACTTTGAAAAACAGGGCGGCATGAACTGCATCGAGTGCGGCAGCTGCACCTATGTCTGCCCCGCCTGCCGTCCGCTGACGCAGAGCTGCCGCGACGGCAAGACGTATGTGATGGCGCAGCGCAGAAAGGCGGCGGTGAAGAAATGAACCTCGGCAAACTCGTCGTATCAAGTTCTCCGCACGTCCACGCGGAACTGACGACCTCGAAGATCATGGCGTGGGTGCTGATCGCGCTCGCTCCCGCGGGCGTGATGGGCGTGTGGTATTACGGCCTGCGCGCGTTCGTCGTCATGGTCGTCTGCGTCGCCGCGTGCGTGCTCTCGGAGTACGCCTGGCAGAAACTGACGCATCGTCCGCTCACGATCGGCGACCTCTCGGCCGCCGTGACGGGGCTGATGCTGGCCTACAACCTGCCCGTCACCATCCCGCTGTGGATGGCGGCCGTCGGCGGCGTTTTCGCGATCATCGTCGTCAAGCAGTTCTACGGCGGCCTCGGCTGCAACATCGTCAATCCCGCGCTGGCGGGACGCGCGATGATGCTGGCCAGCTGGCCCGTGGCGATGACGACGTGGACGCTCGACGGCGTCACCACGGCCACGCCGCTGGCGCTGATCAAGGCGGGCACGCTCGATCAGCTGCCGCCGCTGTCGCACATGCTGGTCGGCTTCATGGGCGGATCCCTTGGGGAGACGTGCAAGCTGGCGCTGCTGATCGGCTTTGCGATCCTGCTCTGGAAGAAGATCATCACCTGGCACGTGCCGGTGATCTACATCCTGACCGTCTCGGTGCTGTGCACGCTGTTCGGGCGCGGCGCGCCGGTGGCCGACATGCTGGCCGGCGGACTGTTCCTCGGCGCGATCTTCATGGCCACCGACTACGCCACGTCGCCGATCACGATCAAGGGCAAGGTGATCTACGCGTTCGGCTGCGGCGCATTGACGGCCGTGATCCGCACGTGGGGCGGTTATCCCGAGGGCTTCACCTACGCGATCCTCGTGATGAACCTGACCGTTCCGCTCATTGACCGCGCGACGAAGCCGCGCATCTTCGGCGAGGTGAAGAAACATGGCAAGTAAGATCACACGCCTCGGGGCTATCCTCTTCGGCATCACCGCCGGCACGGGGCTGATCCTCGGCGCGGTGCAGGCCGTCACCGAAGGGCCGATCGCCGATCAGCGCGCGGCCCAGAAGAACGCCGCGCTCTCGGCCACGCTGCCCGGCGCGAAGGAGTTCGTCCCCGTCGAACTGTCGGGCGAGCACGGTCTCGTGACCGAAGTGGTCGCCGGCAAGGACGGCGACAAAACGGCCGGCTGGTGCTTCACCGTCGGCACGAAGGGATTCGGCGGGCCGATGACGGTGCTCGTCGGCATCGACGGCACAGGGACGACGACGGGCATCTCGATCCTCGAGATGAACGAAACGCCCGGCCTCGGCGCCAGGTCGACCGAGCCCGCGTTCCAGGCTCAGTACCGCGGCAAGGGGCCCAAGGGACCTTTGACCGTGACGAAGACGCCGCCTGAAAACGAGCGTCAGATCCAGGCCATCTCCGGCGCCACGATCTCCTCGCGCGCCGTCACCCGTGCCGTCAACGCTGCCCGCGCCTACTGGGCGATGAGGCTGTCGCCCAAGCCCAGGGAGAGCGCCGGCCTGCTCGACGCGCTCACGGGCGCGAGCCAATAGAAGGGGGCGAAGGACATGACAAATCCGCTCAAGATCATCCTCAACGGCATCTTTAAGGAAAACCCGACGTTCGCGCTCGTGCTCGGCATGTGCCCGACGATCGCCGTCACCACCAGCGCCTCCAACGGCCTGATGATGGGTCTGGCGGCCGCGGCCGTGCTGATCGGCAGCAACGTCGCCATTTCGGCGCTGCGGCGCATCATCCCCGACGAGATCCGCATCCCGTCGTTCATCGTCGTCATCGCCGGCTTCGTCACCGTGCTCCAGCTCGTCATCGCGGCGTGGTTCCCCGCGCTCGACGCCCGGCTCGGCATCTTCATCCCGCTGATCGTCGTCAACTGCATCATCCTCGCGCGCGCGGAAGCCTACGCCTCCAAGAACGGCATCCTCGCCTCCGCGGCCGACGGTCTCGGCATGGGGCTCGGCTTCACGCTCGCGCTGATCGTCATCGGCGGCGTGCGCGAGATCATCGGCTCGGGCACGTTCTTCGGCGTGGAGCTGTTCTTCGGCCTCTACGAGCCCGCCCTGCTGGCGATCCTCGCGCCCGGCGGCTTCATCACGCTCGGCATCCTCATGGGCGTGTTCCGCCAGTTCCAGCTGCGCAAGGAAGCGAAGACCGCTCCGGCAGCCGCCTGCGCCTACGACGGCTGGAAGGATCTCAGCGCCTGCGCAGGCTGCGCCATGGCCGCCGCCTGCCGCAAGGCCGAAAAGGCCGCGGCCGAAGCGAAAAAGGAGGGTGACGAACAATGAGACTGTTTGCCCTGCTCATCAGCTCCATCTTCGTCAACAACATCGTCTTCATGCGCTTCCTCGGCTGCTGCCCGTTCCTCGGCGTCTCCTCGAAGGTCGAGACCGCCAAGGGCATGGGCCTGGCCGTCGTCTTCGTGATCACGATGTCGTCGGTGATGACCTGGCTGGCGTTTGAATGGCTGCTCGTGCCGCTGCACCTGGAATACCTCTACACGCTCGCGTTCATCCTCATCATCGCCGCGCTCGTGCAGTTCGTCGAGATCGTCATGAAGAAGATGATGCCCGCGCTGTACAAGTCGCTCGGCATCTTCCTGCCGCTCATCACGACCAACTGCGCCGTGCTCGGCGTGGCCGTCATCAACATGAACGAGCGCTACGACCTGCTCACCGCGGTCGTCAACGCCTTCGGCACCGCCGTCGGCTATCTGCTCGCCATCGTGCTCATGGCCGGCATCCGCGAAAAGCTCGAGCTGTGCGACGACATGCCCCGCTGCCTGCGCGGCCTGCCCATCGCCCTCGTCACCGCCGGACTGATGTCCATCGCGTTCATGGGCTTCAGCGGCCTGATCAAGTAGGGAGGCGAAAATCATGATCGCCAGAATCATCTTCGCCACTCTCGTCATGGGCGGCCTCGGCGTCGTCTTCGGCTGTCTCCTCGCCTACGCCGCGGGGAAATTCGCGATCAAAGTCGATCCCCGCATCACCGCCATCCGTGCCGTTCTGCCCGGCGCCAACTGCGGCGGCTGCGGTTTCCCCGGCTGCGACGGCTATGCCGCCGCTT
>JAEEUD010000099.1 GCA_016286835.1 Pyramidobacter sp.
GGCACAAGCCGCAGATCAGTTCGAAGGCGAGATCGTTCGTGAACACTTTATGACGGTTGGCGCGCAGGGCCTCGACCGTCTCCGGCCAGCGTTCTTCGTAGCCTTTCGAGCACCAGAAAGCGGCGGGGATCATCGTCATCGGCGCGGTGATCGAGTCGTAATTGTGGCCGTTGCCGCCGAGAACGTCTTCGGAGTGGTCGGAGAAGTAGAACATGCTGCTGACGGCGAATTTCGACTGCTGCAGAGCCTCGGCGAACCGGCCGA
Source organism: Pyramidobacter sp. (assembly GCA_016286835.1). Classification (GTDB taxonomy): domain Bacteria; phylum Synergistota; class Synergistia; order Synergistales; family Dethiosulfovibrionaceae; genus Pyramidobacter. The sequence continues at coordinate 265 of JAEEUD010000099.1, forward strand.
GCACCCAGTCGGTGTAATGCACGCTGCGGTCATAGGTCTCGACGCGCTCGCGAATGACGGGATCGAGTTCATCCACCCACTGCGTCCGGGGCAGGTACGGCCAGTCGGCGGGCGCGTCCTTGATGTAGCGCCAGTGGCTGCCGATCAGATGGAGAAAGATCACGGCGTTCCCGTCCCCGTCGGCCCGATCGAGAGCGCGGACGAGGTGCGGGATCAGTTCTCCGTCCAGATGGAGGATGCTCGTGAACTGCAGGACGGCGCCGCTGGGAACGGTGGCCTCATCGCGGGTAAAGTACTGTTCGTCAGTGTTCATGGCCAGCTGCGTGGTGACGAAGTTGCCGTAGATGCCGATGCGGTCCTGGCTGCTGTACCAGTACGTTTTTATCCCTGCGGCACGGAGGACTTCCGGCAGCGAAAGCGAATCGACAGCGCGGGTAAGTCCGTCGGCCGCGTCTGTCCGGGCTTCAGGAAGATAATTGTTGAAACGGCTCAGCGCCGTCGTCAGCGCCGGATCGGTGTGGACCATGCAGGAATAGGCGTTATCGAACAGAATGACGGGAGCGGCGCTCATCCATGGGGTGGTCGGACGATCGTAGCCGAAGCAGTTCAGGTGGATGCGGTTCGCCGATTCGCCGATCACGACGAGGCACACTTCGCCGCTGCCGCTTTTTTTCACATGCAGCCCTGCTGCCTCGCCGCTGCGGTCGCGGCGGGGATTGCTCAGCACCTGGCGAGCCAGACGGTGGTGAGCGATGCCGTGCTTGATGTCGAAGATCAGCGTGCTGTATCCCTCGGCCTTTGAACGATAGCCGAACGCGATCGCAGCAGCCAGAGTGAAAAACAGCCAGCCGAGAACGTACTTCCGCCGTCCGCCGCTCGGAATCAGCCGCGCCGCATAGGCCGTGCCCAGCGTCAGAGCGGCTGCCAGCGCCACGAATCCGATGCCGAACTGATCGAACAGGAAACTGTACGCTTCCTCCGCGTTCGTTCCCAGCACCGCGGCGATCGCCGTCGTGCTGATGCGGCCGCCGAAACGCAGGATGTAGGCGATGTAAATGCCGTACTGAAGCGCGCCGCAAAAAACGAACAGCGTCAGCAGCACGCGCAGGAACCTCGCTCCGAACGAGTGTCCCTCGGGAGCGAGATACGCAGCCAGCGACCAGACGGCGGGAAAAGCCCCGAGGCACAGGTAGTCGTAAACGCCGACCGGCATGCGGCACAGAAACGCCGTCGTCAGCTCAAGCGCAAGAAACAGCGCGTAAAGGACGGCATAACGTCGACCGAGAAAGAATACGACGGTCATCAGGAACCAGGAACAGACCAGTTCGAGCCCCAGATGCGGCGCCAGGACCGGCCACGGCGTCGCGAACGTGTCCAGCTTGTCCGCGATCCACCCGCAGAAAATCGCCAGACGGTACAGCAGAAAGACCGCCGTGCCGGAAAGGATGCCGCGAATGAGACGGGATTTAACGTCGGAAAAAGCAGAAGAAATCATCTTATTTCTCCTTTGCGCTGTGTGCGGGAGAGGAAAGCGCGATCCCCACGCCGCACACAACGATCGCCGCGGCCATGCCGGCTAAAAGCGGATCGACGGGTAGACGCAGGAATCGGACGGCAGCCATCGTTAGCGGGGCGATCAGCATCGAGGCAACGGCAAAGCCGCTCCTCAGCCGCCCGGGGGCGAACAGTGCGGCTGCCATCGGCATGAAGACCACGCCGGCGCGCAGGCCCATCGAGAGAAAACCGAGATCGTTGAGCAGCGCGCCCGGCATCGTCAGGGCGACTGCGGCCGAAGCTCCGAGCACCGCCACGATCGTCAGCCGTGAGACGGCCAGCTCGGCCCTGCCGCCCGACATGCCGCAGAAGCGTCCGAACACGTCCTTGACGAGGATCGCCGAGATGCCCAGCGTCAGCCCAGCGCCGCCGCAGATCACCGTGATCAGCAGCGTTCCCAGAACAACTCCGGCGCACACGGGCGGCATGTGCGAGAGCGCGAAGGCCGGAAGCACGTGCACCGTGCTTTCCAGCACCGGCTGCGTCACGGCCTGTCCTGCCGCAGCCAGCGCCGCCGCTTCGGCCGCCGTGACGCAGTGCGCGCGCATCGACAGGCCGATCAAGATCCCTGCCGCGCCCAGCGGCGGACAGAGAAGCGCGCCCAGCAGCACACCGCGCCGGGCTGCACGGTCGCTACTGGCGCTCCACACCGCCTGCGCGTACGTCTGCGTGGAGAGCACGCCGAGGATCAGCGACAGGCACGAACCTAGGTCCTTGCCGACGCCCCGCGCTAGCAGCGTGAAGAATCTGGCCGCGAGAGAAGTTTCGCCGTCGATGTTCGAGAGACCGGCGGCAGCCGTCTGGATCATGCCCAGCGGCGTGCCTGCCAGCTGCACTCGAAGCGCCGCCGCCAGACCCGAGAGCCCCCCTTCACCGGTCAGGACAATGAGCAGCGAGCCGATAAAGGCAAGGTAAAGCAGACCGACCTTGACCATGCCTCCCATGCCGGCGCCCCACGCGCCGCCGAAGACGATATAGGCGCACATGACCGCCACAGTCAGCGCGGCAGCGGCAAACGGCGAAAGGCCGGGAAAGATGATCGTGAACAGGCCGATGCACGAGATCACCTGCACGAGAACGGTGATGAACACGCCCAGCGCGCTGAGGATCGAACTCAGGCTCTCCGCGCCTGTGCCGTACTCACGGCGCAGGATCTGCGGCTCGGTCACGCAGCCGCTGCGGCGCAGCGGACCGACGAAGCCGAGCGCCAGAAACAGGCAGCCCAGTCCCGAGCCGAGCGTGAACCACCACGCCGACAGGCCGAAATGGAACGCCAACTGTGCCGTGCCGATCGTCGACTGGCCGCCGACGAGGCTGCCGAGGATCGCGCCGCAGACCAGTCCCGGACCGGCCTTGCCGCTGCCGGTGAGAAAGTCGTTTCCGTTTTTGACCTTTTTGCCCGAATACACGCCGACGCACGAGATCAGCGTCAGCACGGCGATGATCCCCGCGATCGTCATATTTGTCATGCCCATCATGTCCTTTCCGAAAAAGCACGCCAAGACAGCTTGTGAATGAGTATGATTATATCGGCCCCGCGCCTGGGCTTCAAGAGATAAAATCCAGGCGCTTTGCAGGCAAAAAACTTTTCGCGCGGTGCAAAAAGTTTCACGGAGAACAAAGAGATGTTATACGTGAAACAGATCGTCGTTAAAAAAGAACTCCGGCTTCCCTGGCGGGGGAAGCCGGAGCCTTTCAGAAAGGAGCGGAGCAGAAAAAACTTTGCAGACTTAGTAGTTCTTGCCCTCGACGAAGCTCGTTCTGATGAAGAAGTGAGCCTGGGGATGGGCGCAGACGGGGCACATCTCGGGGGCTTTCTTGCCGACGACGATGTGGCCGCAGTTGTTGCACTGCCGGATCATGTCGCCGTCGCGCGAGAAGACAACGCCGTCCTTGACGTTCTTGAGCAGGGCCAGGTAGCGCTCCTCGTGCTCCTTCTCGATGGCGCCGACCATCTCAAAGAGCTTGGCGATGCGGGTGAAGCCTTCCTTCTTCGCCGTCTCGGCGAAGCCCTTGTACATGTCGGTCCACTCGAAGTTTTCGCCGGCCGCCGCCGCTTCAAGGTTCTCGGTCGTCGTGGGGACGTCGCCGCCGCAGAGCAGCTTGAACCAGATCTTGGCGTGCTCCTTCTCGTTGTTGGCGGTCTCTTCAAAGATATTGGCGATCTGCACGAAGCCTTCCTTCTTGGCCTTGGCGGCGAAGTAGGTGTACTTGTTGCGGGCCTGCGATTCGCCGGCGAACGCGGTCTGAAGGTTCTTCTCAGTCTGAGTGCCCTTGATGTTTTCCATGGTAAAAAGTCCTCCTTTGGATGTAAAAAAGTTTGAAAGGGGCCCATTCCCCTTTTTCTCCGGCGCAATTATCCACGAGCGCCGCCGAGTTTGTCAAGACAAATAGGAAAGCTATTCAAAAGGATTCATCCTCGCCAAGATAGCGCCACTTCCCGAGCGGCAGCGAGCCCAGCCGAACGCGGCCGACGCGCACGCGTTTGAGGGCTGTCACGTGCAGATCGACGAGCTTGCACATGCGGCGGATCTGGCGTTTTTTGCCCTGGTGCAGCACGAACTGCAGCAGACCTTCGCCGATGACGCGCACGCGCGCGGGCAGAAGCGCCTCGCCGTCGAGCGCGAGACCGTGCCTCAGCAGGCGCAGGCCTTCGTCGCTCAGGTGTCCGGCGACGCGCACGAGGTATTCCTTCTCCACCTCGCTGTCCTCGCCGATGATGGCGCGCGCGATCCGGCCGTCCTGCGTCAGCGTCAGCAGGCCGGTGGAGTTGATATCGAGCCGGCCGGCGGGAACGAGGCTGCGCAGATGTGAAGGTGAAAAACGCAGGGGCGAGAGGTCGCCCTTCCAGCGGTTTTCCGGGCGGATCAGCACGCGAGCGGGTTTGTAGCCGTCCTCCGCCTGTCCGGAGACGTAGCCGAGCGGTTTGTTCAGGATGATCGTGACGCGCCTGTCCTGCGTCGCACGCGCTGCGGCGGCCAATTCGATCCGCTCGGACGGGCCGACTTTCTGTCCGAGGACGGCGACGGCACCGTTCACGCGCACAAGCCCGCGCGAGATGTACTCGTCGGCCTCGCGGCGGGAGCAGAGGCCCAGCTCGGCCATGCGCTTTGAAAGGCGGATCAGACCATTTTCAAAGTCGTTGTTCACAAGTTATACACCGTCCCGTCTGTGGATAAGTGGATAACTGCCGGTCATGCGTTGGCGCCGAACGGATCGCGCCCGGGGTCGTCGTTCCACAGGTATTCGATCGAAGTCGCGATCTCCTGCGCTGCCTCGCGGCCCAGACGGTCGGCGGCGAAGCCCAGCGCCATGTCGATGCCGGCGGAAACGCCCGACGAGGTATAAAACTTGCCGTCGCGCACCCAGCGGGCATGTCTCTGCCAGAACACACCCGCGCCGCACGACGCCGCCCAGTCGAAAGCGCGCTTGTTGCTCGTCGCCCTGTGACCGTCGAGTACGCCGCACTTGGCCAGCAGGGCCGAGCCGGTGCACACGGAAAGGCAGTATACGGAGCGTTCCGCGAACTGCTTCAGCAGCGCCAGAAACGCCGCGTCGTTCACGAGCGTCCGCGTCCCCATGCCGCCGGGCAGCAGGAGCAGGCCGCTTTTGTCAGCTTCTGATGCGGGAACGGTCTGCACTTCAAGCCCCTGGCAGCTTTTCACCAAACCGCCGGCAGCGGAAACACAGCTGACCTGAGCGTCCGGCAGGCGGCGGATCACGTCGAGCGAGCCGAACGCGTCGAGCATTTCAAAACCGTCGAACAGCAGCAGATTGACGGGCAGCGGCCGTCCGGGCAGATCGCTTTTTTCGCGCAAAGTCCCGCGGTACGGACCGTCGCGCACAATGCCGACGGCGCGGTAGCCCTGCGATTCGTACCAGCGCGCCAGCGGTTCGTTGTCCTCGGCGCTGTCAAGGCGCAGTTTCTCCTTGCCGAGCGACGAGGCCAGAGCGGCCGCATGGCGCAGAAAATCGCGTCCGGCGTCCTTCAGATCCAGCGCCGAAGCGAGATTGTGCGCGTAGAGCGCCGGGACGCCGTCGTCCCAGTGACGGTCTTCCTCGAACAGACAGGCGGCGGCCAGCAGCGCGCCGTCCGCTCCGCACAGCGCCCAGAGATCGCCGTCCGCAAGGGCGCGTTCGTAGTATTCGCGCGGAAAGGCCCGCTTGTAGCCGGTGACGTTCCACTGGCGGATGCCGTGCTCGTCCATCCAGGCGATGCGCTCGTCGATGATCTTCAAGAACTGCTCCAGATCAGCGGCCGCGGCGCGGCGGAAGATTCGCTCCATTTTTCATCATCCTTTGCTCGGGTTTGTTCTCTTATTATACAGCGTCTTCGGGGAAAAAAGAGACGCCCGCGAGGTGCGGACGTCCGTATGATCGTTATTCTCCGGCCAGCCAGCGGCGCACGGCGTCGTCGGTCGCGCCGTTGGCGTCGAAGCACTCTCTCACATCGCCGGCGCAGGCGGCGCGGATATCGGACGCCGACTTCCGCGGACCGCTGCCGCCGTGCGTGCAGAACGGCAGCACCTTCTTGCCGGAGAAGTCGTACTGCGAAAGGAAGCTCAGGATCGCGCGCGGGCACGTGAACCACCAGACGGGGAATCCCAGCGCGACCGTGTCGTACGACTCAAAATCATCCACGTGCGAGACGATCTCCGGCAGTTCGCGCACGATCTGTTCCTTCTTGGCGACGATGACCGTGGCGGCGTAGCCGGCGGGATATTTTTTCGCGGTGACGATCTCAAACAGCGTCCCGTCGCCGACGCGGGCGATCTTCTCGGCTGCGGCTCTGGTGATGCCGGATTTGGAAAAATACGCGACAAGCAGTTTTGACATGGAAATACCCTCCGTTGCGTGTGATATTTACAGACAGCGCAGCACGAGTATGCCTGCCGTCAGCACCGCGGCGAGGAGCTCGAGGCCGAGCGCGGGCAGCAGGAACTTGTTGCGGCTGCGGCTGTAGGATTCGTAAAGGTTGAAAACGCTCCAGACCAGATAGAGCAGAAACACCGACGCTGAGCCTTGTCCCGCGAACATGTCGCAGACGAGGACGAAACAGAACGTCAGATTGACCGCGATGGTCTGGTAAATGCGGATGCGGTCGTCCATTATATTACTCCAGCTCCAGTTCGGCGGAA
>JAEEUD010000100.1 GCA_016286835.1 Pyramidobacter sp.
GCTCGGGGAGTTTTTGTGTATGACGTATCAGAATGGATCACGTTCGCATCAGCCAGTCGATCACATTTTCGGACCTGATGCCCTCGTAGTTCGTCTCCAGCCCGGGATCGAGCGACAGGACGAGCTTTCCGTAGTTGTCGCGCACCTGCCGCAACGGCGCCAGTTCGCGCCGGCGCACTTCTTCGCTCATCATCGACTCGGTGACCTGCACGTACAGTTTTTCATCGGCGTTTGTCGCGATAAAGTCGATCTCGCTTTTGTCGATCTTGCCGATGGCCACGTCGTAGCCGCGGCGCAGCAGTTCGAAGTAGACGACATTTTCCAGCACGTGCCCGGCATCGCGCTCACGGAATCCCAACAGATAGTTGCGCAGCCCGATGTCGGCAATGTAATACTTGCCCAGCGTGCGTAAAAACTCTTTACCTTTGACGTCAAAACGTTTGACTTCGTAGAAAATGTACGATTCCAGCAGCGCATTGACATACGCCTGCACGGTATGCACACTCGGGGCACTCTTTCGCGTGCCGCCCGTCAACAGCCCCTCGCCGACAAGCGTGTTGCCGATCGAGCTGGCCGAAACCATATTGCCGATATTGTCGGCAAGGAAAAGGATGATCTTGCGCAGCAGGACCGGATCGGTGATCTGACGCTGGCCGCGGCGCTTCTCCCGCTCCAGGATGTCGCGCACGACGACGGTGGAATAGATGCCGTCCAGCAGCGTCAGCGCCTTTTCCTGATCCAGACCAACGTCGGCGAGGCCGGGCATTCCGCCGAAACGCAGGTAGGCGTCGAAGACTTCGCGCAGGCCATACCGTTCTCCGTTTTTGTCGATCGCCTGCCTGCGCATGCCGCCAAGGGCGCCCGCCGTTTCGGAAAGCCGGAAATCATGAAAATACAGAAATTCCCTAAACGACAGCGGAAACATCCGAATCTCCACGCAGCGGCCGGAAAGGTACGTGGCGTATTCGGAAGAAAGCAGATACGCGTTCGAGCCGGTGACATAGATATCACAGTCGAAATCCACGCGAAAAGCGTTGACCGCCTCTTCCCACGCGGGAACGCGCTGGATCTCGTCAAAAAAGAGATACGTCCTTTTTCCCGGTACGATCCGGCTCTTCACGAAATGATAGAGCTCATCCGAGGACAGATCTTTATAGTCGTGGGATTCAAAGTTCATCTCAACGATCTGCTCCGCAGACACGCCGCTTTCGGTCAAATGCTGCGCCATCAGCCTGAGCAAAATGGATTTTCCACAGCGGCGTATGCCCGTGACGACCTTGACGGGCTCCGTGTCCTGAAAAGCGATCAGCTTGTTCAGATAGAGGTCGCGTTTTTTATAAACTCGAGATTGGGCCATGCTCCTCACTCCTTTGCGGTGACAGCATAGCAAAAAGATGAAAAAAATACAAGTTTTTGCACTTGATTGCAAAAACTTGTATTGATATGGGGGCACTGAAAATTTCTATACCGCGTTTCAACGCTCCGCTTCTTGCTCATCGAGCAAGTCGAAACGGACCTCACTGCCGTCGGGCAGGGCCTGTTCGCTGCGGCTGGGGACGAGGGCGCGCAGCAGCTGGTCCTGATACCCGATGTGCCACAGCGACGACGCGCCGAGAAACTCGCGCGACACCAGGCGTCCGGCGTACTTTCCGCCGGCGCGCGGGACCACCTGATCGGGGCGCAGCAAGATGCGTTCCCCGCCGCGAACGAACGGGAACGCGTCGCCGATGAAGTCTCGCACGAAGTCGTCCGCCGGAGCGAAGTAGACCTCGCGCGGCGTCCCCGTCTGCACGAGGCGCCCCTCGTGCATCACCGTGACGCGGTCGGAGATCGAAAGCGCCTCCTCCTGATCGTGCGTGACGTACAGCGTCGTGATGCCCACGCGCTCGTGCAGCGCGCGGATCTCCGCCCGCATCCGCAGGCGCAGGCGGGCGTCGAGGCTCGACAGCGGTTCGTCAAGGAGCAGCACCGCCGGGTTAAGGATCAGCGACCGCGCCAGAGCGACGCGCTGCTGCTGACCGCCCGAAAGGTCCTGCACGCGCGACGAAGCGTATCCGGCCAGACCGACGCGTTCGAGCTCCTCTTCCGCGCGGCGCCGTCGTTCGGAGCGGGACACGCCGCGCACGCGCAGGCCGTAGGCCACGTTCTCCCCGACGCTCAGGTGCGGGAAGAGCGCGTAGTTCTGAAAGACCGTAGAAGTCGGGCGCTTTTCCGGCGGCAGATCCGTGATGTCGCGCCCGTCCAGCAGGACCCGTCCCGCGGAAGGCGTCACGAATCCGCCCGCCACGCGCAGCGTCGTCGTCTTGCCGCAGCCGGAAGGGCCCAGCAGCGTCATCAGCTCGCCGCGCCGCAGTTCCAGCGACAGCCCCTGCAGCGCCGTGAACGAGCCGTAGCGCACCGAAACATTTTCAAACACGAGCACGAGCCTCTCCTCCTTTCCTTCCGCTGGCCAGCCGCCAGGCCGCACAGTTGACAGATGCGACGATGACGATCAGCAGCACGCCCATCGCCGAAGCGCCGCCGAAATTCCCCTCGTTGACCGCCTCGAACAGCTCGATCGAAGCCACGCGCGCGTAGGGCGTGACGAGGAAGATCACCGGCCCCGTCGTCGTCATCGCCGCGCTGAACGTGTTGAGGAAGCCGAGCCGCAGGAACGGATACAGCGCCGGCAGAAGCAGATCGCCCAGCACGCGCAGCGGCCCGCCGCCGAGGTCGGAAACGGCGTTCAGCAGCGAATCGTCGATCTGCGCGCGCCCGGCCTCCGCAGCACGGAGCATCGGCGACAGCTGCCGGAAAAGACAGCTCGCGCCGATCACGAATCCGGTCGCCAGGTCAAACGGCAGCCTCGAGAACGCAAGCAGATAGCCGACGCCGAAGAACGTGCCCGGGATCAGGTAGGGCAGGTCGGCCGCGATATGCACGGCCCTGTTCACGCCGCGCGGAGCGCGCTCCAGCAGAAAGACCAGCAGCGTCGCCAGCAGACAGCCGCCCAGCCCCGCCGCCAGGGAGCAGGAAAGACTGCGCAGCACGCTGTCGGCGCGGAAATCGAGAATGCCCGACAGGTGCCGCAGCGTCAGCGTGAAGTCGACGCCCCACGTGCGCGTCACGCTCCCCAGGAAGATCAGGCCGTAGACCAGAAGCTGAACGAACGCGAATCCCCAGGCGACCGCGGACGGCACCGCCACCGCCCAGCGCGGCAGCGCCAGCGAACGTTCCCGGGCGATGCCCAGCGCCATGCTCCTGCCCGTGCCGGAACGCACGAACAGGACGGACAGCGCCGGGATCAGCAGCAGCACGTTCATCGCGCACGCCAGCTGAAAGTCGCCCACGCTGATGAGCGTGCTGTATGCGCGGGAGGCCAGCACCTGAAAGCGGCCGCCGACGAACAGCGGCGTGCCGAAATCGGAAAGGGAGCGCACGAACGTCACCAGCGCGGCCGCGCCCACTCCGGGCAGCGCCAGCGGCAGCGTCACGCGCGCCAGTGTTGTCAGCGGGCCGGCACCGAGGTCGAGCGACGCCCGCTCCACCTCTCCGTCGACGCGGTCGAGCGAAGCAGCCGCCAGCAGCGACGTGAGCCCGATCAGCGACAGCGCCTCCATCATCATCACGCCGTGGAAACCGTAGGGGTTCCAGTTCAGCCCCAGCAGCCTCCAGGTGATCAGACCGCGCTTTCCGAACAGCATCAGATACGCCATCGAGCACAAAAACGGCGGCGAGACCGTGGAAAGGGCGAGAGAGGCGACGAGGATCTTTTTCCCGCGCCGGGGACCGTAGACGAGACGCAGCGCCACGGCCACGCTCAGCGGCACCGTCACGAGCGTGACGGCCAGCGCAAGGCGGAAACTGTCGCAGACAAGGCGGAAGTTGCGCGTCAGCAGCCCTTCGTAGGCGCGCAGCGAGAACTGCCCGTTTTTGAAAAAGCTCTGCGCGAACACCGAACCGACGGGCCAGACGACGAACACCAGCAGCAGGATGACGGCCGCACCCCAGAGCGCCGCCTCGGCCACGGAGAGACGGCGCCGGCATTTCACAGTCGGGATCATGGCATAAAAAAACACCCCGCCGCGGAAACACGGCGGGATGCGTTCATACTACTTGCTGCCAAACTTATCCAGCCAGACCTTGAGGATCGCTTCGCGGTCCTGTCCGGCCTTGACGACGTCCATGCGCATGAGGTTGGAATCTCTCATGCTCTGGACGGCCGGCGCGAGCTTGACGCCCGGACGGACGGGAGCCTGCGTGTTGTACTCGGCGAGAGCCAGCTGCCCCTTCTCCGACAGCACCCAGTCGACGAGCGCGCGGGCGCCTTCGGGATTCTGAGCGCCCTTGAAGACAGCCACGGGCGCGATGTACCACGGCACGCCGTCCTCGGGGAAGGCCATCTCCACTTTGTAGCCTTCCTGGATCAGGCGCTGCACCGTGTCAAACGGCGCCACGGCGACTGCGGCTTCGCCGATGCTGACCTTGTTGGCCGGCTCGGCGCCGCGCTTGGAGTAATACGGCACGTTGGCGTCGATCGCTTCAAGACGCTTCCAGCCCTCTTCCTCGCCCATCGTCTGGACGATGCCGGAGACCATCGCATAGAACGTGCCGCTGACGGCCGGCGTGGCCATCAGGACTTCGTCCTTGTACTCGGGCTTGGTCAGATCGGCCCAGCTCTTCGGCATGGCGAGCTTTTTCTGCGCCATCACTTCGGTGTTGCCCATCAGCACGACGCTGCCGAGCGAAATGCCGCTCCAGAAGCCGTCGGCGTTGTAGAACATGGGATCGTAGCTCGCGCGCTCGGGCGAGACGTAGGCGTCAAGATAGCCCTCGTTCGCCGCGGCCACGTAGCTGTCCAGACCGCCGCCGAACCAGGCGTCGGCCTGCGCCTTGCCGCCGGCAGCGCGGATGCGCGTCAGCACCTCGCCGGACGACATCTGCAGGTAGTTCACCTTGATCCCCGTATCGCGCTCGAACGTCTCGATGATGGGCTTGATGCCCGTGTACGCGATGAAAATGCTGATGCTCTTCTGCTCCTCCGCCAGCGCCGGGCAGGCAAGGCACGCGGCCGCGAGCACGGCCAGAACGAACTTTCTGAACATGAAAAGACCTCCTGAAATTAGATTTTTAACATCAAGCTCATTTCATCTGAGCAAGAGTCCACTCTTCCGCCGGCACGAACGCCGCGCCGTCCCATGCCATCGGCTCGCACGCCCCGGCACGGATCATCCGGATCAGGTCGCGCTCATCGCGCGCCGTCTCGAAAAATCGCGTCGCATACAGCCCGACGCGCTCGACCAGATGCGAATCCCCCGCCCCCAGGCAGGCGACGCCGCGCTCACGGGCCGCTTTCAGCGCGCGCAGGTTCGCCTCGTGCGGCGTGCTGCCGTTGAAGCACTCCACGCCGTCCAGGTTGGGGAGCGTTTTGATGAGATCCCCGGCGCCGCGGCCATTGTTGCGGTACGGATGCGCCGCGACCGCCACGCCGTCATTCTCCCGCACCATCTCCATCAGCTCGGCCACGGGCAGGCGCGGCTGCGGCGCGCGGGGCAGACCGAAAACGACAAAATCGCCCGAATCGGTCAGCACTTCGCAGCCGACGAAGATCGGGAACGCGCACTCGTTCCGCAGCGACTCGACTTCGGCGAGGATCCCCATCGAATCGTGGTCCGTCACACACAGGCCGCCCAGTCCCAGTTCACGCGCGCGCGCCACGGCGTCGCGCACCGGCAGGAAGCTGTCGGCCGAATATTCCTTTGTATGCAGATGCGTGTCCAGCAGCACCGCACGCAGCCTCCTTACTTCTCGCAGGATCATCCCTCTGCGCTTCGTCGTGCAGCTGCGCGGTCCTGAAGGGGAATGAAAATCCGTTATAGATTTGATTCTGTTCCTGCGTCGATAATTTTTCAACATAATTATTATAGCACAGTCGTAAAAACTGTGCGGTCTGCATACATAATGCAAATTGGAGGAATATTCTCGGTATATTTGCACCGTCGCTGGATCGGAAAGGGCAGATTTCTGTACAAAAAAGTCTCCGCAGGACGGCCCCGCGGAGACTTTTTCGCACTTGTAAAACGCTTATTTTGCTTTTTTCTTCGCCTTCCAGTTCTGGATAGCAGGGGTGAGCAGCGACAGCACGGTCAGCGCCATCAGCGCCAGGCAGATGGGACGGCTGAACATGCTCATCACGCCGGGGACGATGCCCTTTTTGAGGATGATCGTCTGCAGCAGCCCTTTTTCGGCGATCGGGCCGAGGATCATGCCCAGCACGATCGGCGTGGAGTCGAAGTCGAGCACCTTCAGCAGGTAGCCGAGCAGGCCGAAGGCGAGCATGATGTAGACGTCGACGATCGAGTTGTTGATCGCGAACGAGCCCACGACCGTGAGCACGAGGATCGTCGCGGCGAGGAAGTTCGACGGCACGCGCACGACCTTGGCGAACTGGCCGGCGCAGAACAGGCCGAGCAGCAGCATGAAGATGTTGGCCATGAAGAAGCCCATGATGAACGGATACGTGACGTTCGCCTTGACCGTGAACAGATCGTTGCCGGGCAGCAGCCCCTGGATCATCAGGCCGCCGAGCAGGATGGCCGTGACGGCGTTGCCGGGGATGCCCAGCGTCAGCATGGGGATCAGCGCGCCGCCGGTGACGCCGTTGTTGCCGGCCTCGGAAGCGGCGATGCCTTCGCGCGAACCGTGGCCGAACAGCTCAGGCGTCTTCGAGACGCGTTTGGCCTCGTTGTACGACAGGAACGAGGCGATGTTGGCGCCCGCGCCGGGGATGATGCCGACGATGATGCCGATGATGCCGCTGACGATGTAAATCCTGACGTGGCGCACCAGGTCAAGCAGGCTGGACCTCTTGCCCTTCATCGCCGCGAGCGCTTCCTCGTTGACGATGAACTTGCTGCGCTCG
>JAEEUD010000101.1 GCA_016286835.1 Pyramidobacter sp.
GCCTCGGCATTGTGGCGCTGTGCCTGATCTTCATGGACATCGGGCGCTACCTTGAAGAACGCATCGATCCGCGTTTGGGAGGAAAAGACCATGCTTGAAATACGTGATCTTCATATCGCCTACCCGAAATCGGCCAGTGAAGCCGTGCGCGGCGTCTCGTTCGATCTTTCGCACGGGCGCATGGCCGGCCTGGTCGGCGAATCCGGCAGCGGCAAGACGACGATCGTCACGGCGGTGCTCGGCCTGCTGCCCGAGGGCTCGCGCGGGAGCGGCGCGATCCTCTTTGAGGGGAGAAACCTGCTTGCGCTGCCCGAAGACGAGCTGCGGCGGCTGAGATGGAAGGAGATCGCGCTCGTGCCGCAGGGCGCGCAGAACTCGTTCACGCCCGTGAAGACGATCGGTTCGCACATCGAAGAGGTGCTGCGCGTCCATCTGGGCGTGACGGGAGAAACGGCCCGGTCTCGCGCGGCGGAGCTGCTGGAGCAGGTGGAACTGGACGCAAGGATCGTGAAGCGCTACCCGCACGAGCTTTCCGGCGGTCAGAAACAGCGTGCGGCGATCGCCCTGGCGCTGGCCTGTGAGCCGCGGCTGCTGCTGGCCGACGAGCCGACGACGGCGCTGGACGTGATCACGCAGGCGGGCGTTCTGAAGCTGCTCATGCGCCTGAAAGCCGAGCGCGACCTGACAGTGCTGCTGGTCACGCACGACCTGCCGCTGGCAGCGTCCGTCTGCGACGAACTGCTGGTGATGAAAGACGGCGAGCTCGTCGAGCGCGGCGCGCCGCGAAAGCTGATCCATTCTCCGGAGCAGCCGTACACGCGGCGGCTCGTCGAGGCGATCCTGTAAAGGAGGCGGAGCCGATGGAAGAAAACAAAAGCGTCTGCGCGGCCGACCGCCTCTGCATCACGTTCCGCTCGCGCAGCGGCGTGCATCAGGCGGTGAAGGATTTTTCGTTCAGTCTGGAGCGCGGCGGCACGCTGGCCGTGGTCGGACAGTCCGGCAGCGGCAAGACGACGCTGCTGCGCGCGCTGATCGGCCTCGTTCCGCCGTCGTCGGGGACAGTGACCCTGTTCGGCCATGATGTAAACGCGCTGGACCGGGACGAGCTGTCGAAAACGCGCCAGCGCTGCGGCTATGTTCCGCAGGATCCCTACGGCGCTCTGCCGCCGGGGCTGACGGCGCTGGAAGCGGTGACGGAACCGGCACGGATCGCCCGCAGGCCGTGGACGAAGGACGAGACGCGCGAACGCGCGCGTTCTCTCCTGGCCGAGCTGGGCCTGACCGAAGAACGCGTGCTGAATTCGCGCGCCGTAGGCCTTTCCGGCGGCCAGCGCCAGCGCGTCGAACTGGCCCGCGCCCTCGTGCTGGAGCCTGAACTGCTGCTCTGCGACGAGCCCACGTCGATGCAGGACGTGTCTACGCGCGGCGAGATCGTGTCGGTGTTGGAAGCCCACGTCGCGCGCGGCATGAGCATGGTCTTCGTCACCCACGACCTGAAACTGGCAGCGAAGGCCGCCAAAAGGATCATCGTCATGCACAACGGCGAACTCTGCGAAGAGGGCGAATCCGGCCGCATCCTCAGCGCCCCGCAGCATCCCTACACCCGCGAGCTGATCGCGGCCATTCCGGAATTGCCGGAATAGGGAATGTTATAATTCAAAGCTGACACGAAGGCACAAAGACACAAAGAAATGCAGAAGCGAAAAACGTTGGGGCGGGCCTGTGTGTCCGCCCTTGGCTTCAAAGTGAAGAGAAAATGATTTGTATCGGTGAAGCCTTTTCCTCATGTGCACATAACAGAAAACATGGAACCGCCAGATCATCGAATCACGTTTTGTCGAAACACGATTCGATGATCTGGCGGTTTTTATTCCACAAGTTTGTTCATTCCAGTGTGTCTCTCCCGTCATTTGAAATCTCTCCCCGCGTGGTTTATAATCCTGTTTATCTTTTAAAGTATTCCGGAGGGCGGCGCATGGGGATCGCGCGGGGGAACAAGGTCGAACTGTTTGAAAAAACGCCGGTGCGGATCGCGCTGGCGAAGATGGCGCTGCCGACGATCATGAGTCAGCTGATCACGCTGATCTACAACATGGCCGACACGTGGTTCATCGGGCGGACGAACAATCCGTACATGGTGGCGGCTTCGTCGCTGGTGCTGACGATCTATCTGGCGGTGATGGCCTCGGCCAACCTGTTCGGCGTCGGCGGCGGCACGCTGGCGGCACGTCTGCTGGGCGCAAAGCGCGAGGACGAAGCGCGCCGGGCCGCCTCGCTCAGCCTGGTGCTGGCGGCGTTTGCGTCGCTCGTCTTTTCCGGCCTCTGCGCGGCGTTCATGGAGCCGCTTCTGCGACTGCTCGGCGCGAGCGAGAAGACGATGGGCTACGCCAAGGAGTATCTGCTGTACGTCGTCATCATCGGTGCGTTCCCGACGGTGGTATCCAACACGATGGCGGCGCTGCTGCGCAACGTCGGCTATTCGCGAGAGGCGGGGACGGGGCTGATGTACGGCGGGCTGCTGAACATGGCGCTCGATCCGCTGTTCATGTTCGTGCTGCTGCCCGACGGACGTCAGGTGGCGGGCGCCGGCATCGCAACGATGCTGTCGAACGTGTTCGCGCTCGGCTACTTCGTCTGGGTGTACCGGCGCGTGCGGGGCGACTCGGTGCTGGAGCTTCCGCGCCGCGTCGAGCGCGTGGAGCCGTCGTCGCTGAAAGCGCTGTTCGGCGTGGGTATCCCAGCGGCGATGGGGATGTTCCTGTTCGATCTCACGAACATGGTCATCAACCGTCTCTCGTCCGGCTACGGCGACACGGCGCTGGCGGCGATGGGCATCGTCCTCAAGGCGGAGCGGCTGGCGATCAGCACCTGCGTGGGCATCTGCCTGGGCATGATCCCGCTGGTGGCGTACAACTTCTCGGCGAAGAACTACCCGCGCATGAAGGCGTTCTTCTCGGCCGCGCGCACGGCGGGGCTGGTCGTGTCGTTCACGGGGCTGGTGCTCTACCGCATTTTTGCCGCCGATCTGGTACGGGTCTTCATCGCGGAGCCGGAAACGATCATGTACGGCACGCAGTTTCTGCAGGCGCGCTGCTTCGCGACGCCTTTCATGTTCCTGAGCTTCCACATGGTGCACACGATGCAGGCCATCGGCAAGGGGCGCGTCTCGTTCGCGCTGGCGGCGATCCGTCAGCTGGGGCTGAACATCCCGCTGCTGTTCGTCATGAATGCCCTGTTCGGCATGAAGGGCATCGTCTGGACGCAGGTGACGGCCGACATCATCAACGTGATGGTGAGCTACGTGATCTATCACGCCGTGTGCGGGAAGATCTTTTCGGCGGGGAGTGAGACGCGATGACGGCGAAGGTCCTGGTACTGTCCGACACGCACGGGCTGCTGCGGCCGGCTGTGCTCAAAGCGGCGACGCTCGCCGACTATATCCTCCACGCCGGCGACTTCGACGACGAAAGCACGTACGACGCACTGGAAGCGCTCGCGCCGCTGGCGGCCGTACGCGGCAACAACGACTGGTCCCTGGAGCGCAGGCTGCGCGATTCGCGGGCGTTCACGATCGAGGAAGTTCGCTTCTTCATGGTCCACAACCGCGCCGATGCCCTCCGGGAAATGCGGCCGCGCAGTCCGAAGGACTTCGACGTCGTCGTTTTCGGCCACTCGCACCGCTACTACGAAGAGCGCGAGGACGGCGTGCTCTGGCTCAATCCGGGCAGCTGCGGGCGGCGGCGTTTCGGCGGCTCGCTTTCGTTCGCCTGGCTGACAGTGGACGGGAAAGACGTGACGGTCGAGCGCGTCGATCTGCCGCCCGGTGAACGGTGAGCTTCTGAGCGTACGGCGTGCGCCATGCGGCAAAAGCTGGCCGAAGCTGCTCTTCGGGATAGGCAGGGCTTTGGGGGCCTCCTGTTCCGTCGCTTGACGGCAAGTTATTATGATGGTATAATCACTCTGTATTAAAGTAACCAGTTCAACTGTTTGAACGGTGAGTATGGACCAACAACCGAACAGCGCTGTTTTGCGCGACGGCCACAGGATCAAGGAGAGAGAAACGGCCGGCGTCACTTTGTGTGCGCCGCTGCGTTGCTCTCTCTTTTTTCATATCCGCGTCTGGGCGCGGATCATTTTGCGAGGAATGGGGAGGTATTTTCGTGAAAGATTATCTGGTAATCGCCAACAGCTGGCAGGTGTGGCTGTGCGCGTTCATCTGCATCGGCACGATCGCCGTGCAGGCGATCGGATTTGCGCGCCTGTGCTACAAGAACGCCAAGCTCGTCGGCCTGACGAAGGAACAGTGCAACAAGAGCTTCCAGTGCGGCATGGTGACTGCGATCGGCCCGTCGCTGAGCTGCTTCATCGGCGCGATCAGCATGATCACCGTCGTTGGCGGTCCGCTGGCGTGGATGCGTCTGGCCATGATCGGTGCGGCACCGACGGAGCTGACGGCGGCAGCTACGGGAGCTGCGGCGTATGGTCTGGAGATGGGGGCCGAAGGCTATAACATCGAAGTGATGGCCAACAGCTGGATGACGATGGCGCTCAACGGCTGCGGATGGCTGGTCGTCGTGCTCCTGCTAACACCGTCGATGGATAAGATGCGCACGAAGATGGGCGGCGGCGATGAAAAATGGCTGGGTTTGATTACAGCTACGGCATCGATCGGACTGTTTGCCTTCATGGCGACGCAGTACTACATGCTGCTTCCCAAAGTGCCCGCTACGGCTTGGGCGGCCATCGCCGGCACGGTCGTGATGATCGTTTGCGCCAAGCTGTCAAATAAGGCTGTCTGGTTGAAGGAATACGGCCTTGGCATCGCCATTGTCGCCGGCATCGTCGTCGGCGCGATTTTGGACAAGTAAGAGGAGGCGCGAACAATGGCTGATAAAAACATTTCCGAACAGTATCGAAAGAGTTTTACTAACCCCTCGATCACGATCGGCACGATCACGGTCGCGCTGGCGATCATTACCAGCTTCCTGCCGAATCTGTATCTGTATATCGCCCACGGCGTTTTTCCGGACATGGAGCACCTGCTTACAGCATGGGGCACGATTGCCATGGCGTTCGGGGCGTTCTATCTGGTCGAGCCGATCTCGTATTTCCCGATCTTCGGCCTGACGGGAACGTACATCGGCATCACCTCGGGCAACATTTCGCAGATCCGTCTTCCTGCCGCTTCGACGGCGCAGGACGTACTCGGCGTTACGCCCGGCACGGAGCAGGCCGAGGTGGTCGGCATCCTCGCCATCTGCGGCTCAGTCGTTACCAACCTGATCTTCCTCACGATCGCCGTTGCGGGCGGCACGGCGCTGCTGGCCTATCTGCCCAAGGCAGTTGTGAGCGCGATGTCCAAGTTCATCCTGCCCAGCCTGTTCGGTGCATGCTTCGGTACAATGGCGATCAAGAAGATGTCGATCGCCGTCTACGCGCTGCCCATCGCACTGGCGGTGAAAGTGTTCGGCGTGCCTGCCTGGATCTGCATCGTCACCTGCATCTTTGGCAATCTGGCGATCACCTACGCGCTGTATAAGGCGAAGATCATCAAGTAAACATTATTATTGTGTAAAAGGAGCGTGTTTGTTATGGAAATGAAGGAACGTCTGCGCAAACGGATTTCTGAGCTCACTGCGATTATCGGCATCAGCGGTTATGAGTGGGACGTGGGCCGCTACATCTATGAGAATCTCAAGGACGATGTGGACAGCATCGAATGGCTGCCCAACGGACAGCTGATCGCCATCCGCAAGGGTGCCAAGCCCGGGCCGCGTGTGATCGTGTCGGCGCATATGGATGAAGTCGGCTACGAAGTCAAGTCGATCAGCGCCAACGGATTTTTGTACTTCGACAAGATCGGCTATGCGACCGAGGCCTGCCTTCCTGCCCGCCGGGTGCTCGTCAAGGGCGACAAGGGCGTCGTCAAGGGCGTCGTCGGCGTGCGCGCCGGACACCTGCTGACTCCCGAGCAGATGGCCAAGCCCCAGACGGTGGGGCAGAGCTATGTGGACGTGTGCGCTTCCTCGCGCGAAGAGGTCGAGGCGATGGGCATCCACGCCGGCTCGCAGATCGTCCCCGACTCGCCCTGCACTTCGATGGGGCCCGACGGCGATTTCCTTTGCACCCGTGCCGCCGACTGCCGCTCGCTGTGCGCCGTGATCGTCGAGACGATGAAGGAACTCAAGCCTGAGGACATCTGCGGCGAAGTGTGCGCCGTCTTCAACATCCTTGAGGAGACCACGGTCAAGGCCGTGGCATCGTGCGTTGCCAAGCTGAAGCCGCTTTACGGTCTTTTCCTCGACACGATCCCGTGCGGCGACGTGCCGGACTGCGACTTCCAGAAGGAACTGCCCGTGGCGCTGAAAAAAGGTCCCGTCGTGCTGCACAGCCAGATGCTGGCCGTCGGCCTCCTGCGTGCCGGCAGCCATCCCAAGCTGGTCCAGGCGCTGCGCGACGCTGCTGCGGCCACGAAGATGCCGCATCAGGAGTGGGCGTTCAACGGCGCTGGCTACGCCACCGATGCCGTGGGCGCGGTCTATGGCGGCGAAGGCATGGCCGTCGTGACGATGGCGCTGCCGCGCCGCTACTCGCACTCGCCGAGCGAGCTGCTGCACCTGTCCGACGTGGTCGCCACGCAGGCGATCGTCGAAGAATTCCTCAAGCATCCCGTTGACCTTTCGATGTTATAATCGACACGGAAAGGCAGCATGATATTCCCGCGGCCGTCTCGACCGCGGGATCAAAAACGGACCGCGATGGCCGAAATGGTCTTTCGCGGTCCGTTGCTGTTTGTCGAAGATCAGTCCTTGTACGGCCAGGGGATGTCGTCGGTG
>JAEEUD010000102.1 GCA_016286835.1 Pyramidobacter sp.
ATCGCCGCGCGAGTTTCAAGCCGCGCTACATAGCCGGCTTTATCCGGACGGCGCAGGCGGTGTTCAAAGATTATGCCGAACACGCCGACGCGGTGATCCGCAAAGCTATGCAATGACGTAAAAATCAGCCTCCGGCTCATGAAGAACCGAAGGCTGATTTTTGTTCAGAGCTGTTTAGTTCTTGCGATAGCGGTCCATGACGGCCAGCAGACGCTTCATCGCATCGACGGCCTTGTCATGGTCCTGCGAGAAGTTGATGCGGAACTGGTGCAGGAACTGCGGTCCGAACTCAGTGCCGGGCGTGACGATGACGCCGGCCAGCTCGCGGACGATGCGGATGAACTGGTGCAGGCTGACTTCAAGCTCGGGGATCTCGACGAACAGGTAGCTGCCGCCGTCGGTCGGACGGGCGGAAACGCCCTCGGCCGCGTTGATCACCTTCATGATGTCATCGCGGATGCGCTGATGCTCGGCCACGCGGGCTTCCATCCAGCCGGCCGGCTCTGCGAACCAGGTGAAGAACACGGCCTGGTTGTAGCCGGGGCAGCGCAGAGCCATGATGGCCTGGAGCTTTTCCATGCGCTCGATGACCTCGGCGGTGCCGAATGCGGCGCCAAGGCGGAAGCCGCTGAGCGACTCGGTCTTGGAAGGTCCGATGATCGTGATCAGGTTGTCGGGGATCTCCTTCTGGGCGGCCAGGTGCGTGTAGTTCACACCGGTGTAGACCTGACGGCTGTACAGCTCGTCGACGATCAGCGTGGCGTTGTATTTCTTCGCCAGCGCGGCGATCGTGCAGATCTCGTCGTAGGAGTAGACGCAGCCGGTGGGGTTATTGGGGTTGGAGAAGAGGAACAGCTTGACGCCGTCTTTAAAAGCGGCTTCGAGCGCGGCCAGGTCGATGCCGCTCTTGCCGCTGGTGTGCCAGTTCATCTGGATGGGGCAGAGCACGCCGCCGAAGAACTCGACCATCTTGCGGTTGGCGAAGTAGTCGGGCTCGACGATGGCGACCTTGTCGCCGGGCATCACGTTCGCGCCCATGGCAAGGAACAGGGCGCCCTGCGTACCGGGGGTGAGGATCAGGTTCTGCGCGGGGTCGATCTTCGCGCCGTTGAAGGCGGAAAGCTTCTCGGCCACGTGCTCAAGCACGGTCTTGCGGCCGCGGTAAGGCGTGTAGGCCTGAGCGCCGCCCTCGAAGAATCCGTGCGAGAAGACCTCGAACGAACCGGGCGTGGGCAGGTGAGCGTCAACGTCGCCGTGAGAGAAATCAACGAACGCGCCGGGGATCTTTTCGCCGCGCAGATCAAGCTTCTGCGTTTTCTGCAGGCTCTCCTGGCCGGGAGCGTTGTCGATGCCGAGCATGTCAAACTTTTCAACGATATTCATGTAAAAGACCGCCTTTCATGGGATTGTGAAAGATGGAACTGGATTGCCTGAACCGTATTGTACCCGCAAACGTGAAAAAATCAAATAGCCGCTCGTTCATAACATCGTGCCCGTGAGGGCATGACGGAATATTAAAAGGTAGCGCGCTTTTTGAGAAAGTCGGCGAACGCGGAGAGCGCAGACGAACGCGACTTGCCGCTGAAGACGGCGCGGATCTGTCGGTGCGTGTCGGGATGGTCGATCGCGTATAGGCACAGATCGGGCGAAATGCCTGCATAATAGGGGATCGACGCGCGGGCAAACGTCACGCCCAGACCCGATTCGGCCAGGTGATAGGCCGTCAGCAGCTGGGCCAGCTCCATCACGATCTGCGGCTCAAAACCGGCATCGCGGCAGATACGCAGGCCGCGTGAGCGGATGTCGTTGCCCTCTTTGAGGAAGAGAAAGCGCTCGTTTGCGAATTCCTTCATCGACACGCGCGGCGCGTCGGTCAGATCTGGATCGCCGGAAAGCAGCGCGTCCTCGCTCAGCTCCATACCGCGCAGTTTTTCGTTGACGGGATTGCCGCGCGGCACGGCCAGCACGATCGATTCAGTTTTCAGCACGAACGAATCCAGTTCTGGAGGCAGAGCTTCTTCTACCGTCAGGCCTGCGTCGATCACGCCCGCGCTCAGTAGTTCGCGCAGCTCAGCGTCGCTCGTTTCGATCAGCTTGACCGCAAAGTCGGAACGTTCGGCCCGAAACGCCGACAAAAGCGGCGGCAGCACGTAGGCGCAGAAAAACGCCGGCGCACCTACCGTCAGGCTGTTTTTGCCACGGCGGCGCAGTTCGCCGCAATAGTTTTCCAGATCATGCCGCAGCGCCTGCATCTGCCGGAAGAAACCGAGAAAACGCTCGCCCTCAGGCGTCACTCGTAGCGGCGACGAGCCTCGGTCGAACACGGCCGCGCCGAGATTCTTTTCCACGCGTCGGACGATCTTGCTCAACGCCGGCTGCGAGATGTAGTTCTTTTCCGCCGCGCGTGTGAAGCTGCGCTCTTCGCTCACCGCGAGGATCAGCTCCATCTCGCGGAATTCCACCGCTTCCATTCGGGGCGCCTCCCTTTCTTGGAATGTGCGACAAGTTTATCATGAAAAGAGAGACGCTTCCAGCCGCGCGGAAAAGTTCAGGGTGATTTTTTGAGGCGAAAACGGTACAATAGAGGCCGAAAAAAGCGAAAGTGAGGAAAAACGCATGTCCAAAGCAAGCCAGTTCAACGCCGCGTTCTGCAAAACGTTTCCCGACAGCTCCCACGTGACCGTGCTGTGGACTCCGGCCGCAGGCGCGCGAATCGAGATCCCAGACGACATCTGGTCGCTTCCGCACGACATGGCCGGCGAGTTTCTGCGCCGAGTTGCCGAAGGCCGCCCCACCGAAGCGGACCGGCAGATCCTGGAGGATTGTTCGGCCGCCGCGGCGATGGCGTTTTCACGCGTGCCGCCGGAGCAGCAGTGAAAGGAGCAGAACCGATGATCATCGTCAAATCAGAACACAACGTCCGCTTCAACCTCAGCCAGCTTGCCCGCCTCTCGCGCGCCGTCTGCTCCGTGCTCAGCTGCAAGGGACAGCAGATCTACACGTTTGCGGACGAACAGGACCGCCTTCTCGTCCGCCACGCCGACGGCTTTTACGCCGACGAGTTCGGATTTACCTATGACGCCCTCTACCTCGTCGAGCTTGATGCCGAAGGGAACGAGACCGGCCGCATTTTTATGGACCGTGTTATCACCGTTAAACAACCGATGGCGTAAAAAAACACGGCCGGACGCTCAGACGTCCGGCCGTGTTTTAGCTTCAAAACTTGGTGCCTAAGGAGGGACTCGAACCCTCATGTGGTCGCCCACGGGGGATTTTGAGTCCCCTGCGTCTACCGATTCCGCCACTCAGGCACTTTTTAACGTGAGAATCATACCACGCCGCATCGCATATCGCAAGATGATTTTTTAAATTCGTTTTTCTGTGCTACAATAAACGAGCGATAAACGCACATTTATTTGTTATTGAAAGGATGATCGACAATGGCATGTGAGAAAACGATCGCTCTGGTAAAAGAGATCCTTGCGGCACCCAGCTGCTGCGCCGAGCTGAAAGCGGCGGGAGAGAAGTGGCTGGCCGCGGTCGGCACTGACGGACAGAAGGCTGCGGCCGAAGCGCTGCTGGCCGAGCTGAAAGAGGATGTGAACGGTATCGATGATGTGATCGGCTTCTTCGGTTCTGAAGCCGGAAAGGGCTACTTCGGCGCCGAAAAAGCGGCACAGCTGCTCAAGGCTGCACAGGACGCCAAAGCCGCCGGCGGCAAATACTGCATCTGCGATGCCTGCCAGAAGGGCGCGAAGCTGATCGAGAACCCCGACGGTCTGTTTGCGTAAACAGCACCGTCAAAATTTAGCCGGAGCGCAATGTTCCGGCATTATTGTCTCACGTGGAACACGAACAAAAACGGCCGCGGAGGATCGATTCCTCCGCGGCCGTGTCTTATGCCTGCATACTTAGATCAGATTTTCTTTTTCCACTTCGTGCCCTGCGGCGTGTCTTCAAGGATGATGCCCTTCGCTGACAGTTCGTCGCGGATGGCGTCGCTCCTGGCCCAGTCTTTGGCTTTGCGGGCGGCGTTGCGCTCGGCGATGAGGGCTTCGATCTGCGCGGCTTCGCCGCCGTCTTCATTTTTCTTGTCCTGTTCGATGCCGAAGACGCCCATGACTTCGTCCATGTCGATGAAGAACTTTTCGGCTGCCGCGACGGCGGCAGGGGCGACTGCGACGTTCTCTTTGAGGTATTTGTTGACTTCGGAGACGGCTTCAAAGATCACGCCCATCGCGGCGGCGGTGTTGAAGTCGTCGTCCATGGCCTCGATGAACTTGGCGCGGAACTCTTCGACGGATTTCACGAGCGCTTCGCCGGCCGCGTCATCAGCTCCCAGTCTGTTGGCCTTGGCGAACTGAAGATCGCTCCAGCAGTTGCGCAGACGCTCGACAGCGGCGGAAGCCTGCTCCAGTCCTTCGGGAGCGAAGTTGACGGGCGAGCGGTAATGTGCGGAGAGCAGGAACATGCGGATGGCCAGCGGCGGGAACTTCTCGCGCGCGGCGCGTGCGGTCATGAAGTTGCCCAGCGACTTGGACATCTTCTCGGCGTTGATGAGGATGTACTCGTTGTGCAGCCAGTAATGGACGAAATCCTTGCCGGACGCAGCTTCGCTCTGGGCGATCTCGTTCTCGTGGTGGGGGAAGATCAGGTCGATGCCGCCGGAGTGGATGTCGATGGTGTCGCCGAGCAGGTCGCTCGACATGGCGCTGCACTCGATGTGCCAGCCGGGACGGCCAAGTCCCCACGGACTTTCCCAGGCGGGCTCGCCGGGCTTCTGGGGCTTCCAGAGGACGAAGTCGAGCGGGCTGTGCTTGACGTCATCGACTTCGATGCGCGCGCCGCTCTGCAGGTCGTCGATGTTCTGATGGCTGAGCTTGCCGTAGGTCGGGAAGCTCTTCACGTCGAAATAGACGGTACCGTCGACGACGTAGGCATGGCCGTTATCGATGATGCGCTGGATGAGCGCGATGATCTTGGGGATGTACTCGGTGGCGCGGGGATTGAACGAGGCACGCTTGATGCCGAGGGCATCGGCGTCCTCGTAATAGTCGGCGATGGTCTTCTCGGCCAGCTGCTGTACGGTGATGCCGTCACGGTTGGCACGCTGGATCATCTTGTCGTCGATGTCGGTGAAGTTCTGCACGAAAGTGACTTCGTAGCCGCGGAACTCCAGATAGCGGCGGAATACGTCGAAAACGATGAAGGGACGCGCGTTTCCGATGTGGAAGTAGTCGTAGACGGTGGGGCCGCAGCTGTAAAAGGTGACTTTGCCCTCGCGAATGGGGACAAAGGGTTCTTTTTTGCGCGTTAAATCGTTATAAAGCACGAGTGCCATGAGAAAATTTCCTCCGTTTTATGGAATGGTGTAAAATGGTCGTGTTGATTTCATGATATTATACCTGAGAAAATGAGAATTGGAACTGTCTATAAATTTTCAGCGGGGAGGAGGGGAGAGCATGACTGAAGAGGAGCGCATGGGGCGGATCAGGGCGATCCTGAAGACGTTGCCGCTAAAGCCGGGCGTCTACCTGATGCACGACGAAACGGGAAAGGTGATCTACGTCGGCAAGGCGAAAAAACTCAAACGCCGCGTCTCGTCATACTTCAATCATAAAGATTTTGCGATCCCCCGCCTGCGCAAGCTGGTCAGCCTTGTCTGCGACATCAGCTTTATCCGTACGGAGACGGAAGCGGAGGCGTTCATCGTCGAAAGCCGGCTGATCAAGGCGATCCAGCCGTTTTTCAACGTGGAACTGAAAATGGGCTCGCGCTATCCGTTCATCGTCGTTACGAGCGAGCGTTTCCCCCGCGTGCTCGTAACGCACACGCGACCGAAGACGGGGCGCGTTTTCGGACCGTACACGAGCGCCGGCAACATGCGCGGGATGCTCGACATGATTCGGCGCTTCTTCCCGCTTCGCACGTGCTCGATGGAGTTGAAAAAGGACAAGATCATCCGTCCCTGTCTGATGTACGACGTGGGCAAATGTCTCGGTCCCTGCGGCGGCAAGTGCACGGAGAAAGAGTACAACGAAACGGTCGACGACATCCTGCTGCTGCTGAACGGTCAGACGGCCGATCTTGTTTCGCGTCTGCGGAGCCGTATGGAAAAACTGGCAAAAGACCTTAAATTTGAAGAGGCGGCCAAGGCACGCGACACGATCCGCAATCTGTGGAAGTTCTCGCGTCAGAAGCTTTCTGTCACTCTCACCGATGATCTCGACGAGGATACGTGGACGGCGATGACGCGGCTGCGTGATCTCGTCGGTCTGCCTGTAGTGCCGTGGCGTATCGACGGCTTTGACATCTCTCATTCGTCCGGACACGAGACTTACGGCGTGGCTGTGGTCTTTGAGCAGGGCTACCCCAACCAGTCACTTTACCGCCGTTACGCGATCCGCACCGTGGAGGGCGTGGACGACTTCCGCTCGATGCGCGAGACGGTGCTGCGCCGGTACCGCGGCATGATCGAAAACCAGCAGCCTCTGCCGCAGCTTATCCTGATCGACGGAGGGCCGGAGCAGCTGGCCTTCGCGCGCGAAGCGCTGGCCGAAGTCCCTGTGTCGATCCGTACCGTGGCGCTGGCCAAGCGCGACGAGCTGATCTTTACCGAGCCGGACAAACCGCCGCTGCGGCTTGACTGGAACGATCCCGCTTTAAGGCTGCTCCAGCGCGTGCGCGACGAATCGCACCGTTTTGCGATCACCACGCACCGGCATAAGCGCGTTTCGCGTCTCAGCCGTTCGTCGCTGGAAGACGTGCCGGGCGTGGGCAAGCACACGGCTGCCGTTCTTCTTTCCACGTTCGGCAGCGTGCAGCGCGT
>JAEEUD010000103.1 GCA_016286835.1 Pyramidobacter sp.
CAGTCGCTGCCAATGGTCGTGGCGGGCACGTCTGCGGCGATCTTGCCTTTCCAATAGATGCGGTAGTGGTCGCCTTCTTCGGTGCGGCCGATCTCGGTGGCGTCAAGGCCCCATTTCTCGGCAATGCGGAACACCTCGGGCATTTTGGCGTCTTCGACGATGAGCAACATACGCTCCTGAGATTCCGAAAGAGCGATCTCCCAGGGCTCCATGCCCTCGGCACGCAGCGGCACCTTGTCGAAGTCGATCGTCATGCCGACGCCGCTCTTGGCGGCGACTTCGGAGGACGACGAGAGGATGCCTGCCGCACCCATATCCTGCATCGAGACGAACAGTCCTGCGTCGCGCATTTCCAGGCATGCCTCGGTGAGCAGCTTTTCGACGAACGGGTCACCGATCTGGATCGAGGGGCGGCTTTCTTTGGTGTTGTCTTTAAGCTCTGTGGAAGCGAACGCGGCGCCGGCTATGCCGTCGCGTCCGGTCTTTGAACCGAGGATCACGACCGCTTGTCCCGGACGCGCCGTCTGCGAGCTGACGATCTTATCCACCTTGACGGTGCCGATGTTCATCGCGTTGACGAGCGGGTTGCCTTCGTAGGTCGGATCATAATACGTCTTGCCGCCGATGGTCGGCACGCCGATGCAGTTGCCGTAACCGCCGACGCCCTTGACTACACCGTCATGGACGGGCGAAGCGGGCGAACCGAAGAACAGACCGTCGAGCGAGGCGACGGGACGCGCACCGAGCGCGATGATGTCGCGGATGATACCTCCCACACCGGTCGCCGCGCCCTGATACGGTGCAACAGCGGAAGGATGATTGTGGCTTTCCACTTTGAAAGCGATGCCCACACCGGCGCCGCCGTCGATGATGCCGGCGTTCTCGCCGGGACCGAGGACGACATACTTGCCTTCCTTAGGCAGCTTTTTCAGCAGCGGACGCGTTGATTTGTAGCTGCAATGCTCCGACCACATCACGCCCATGATCCGCAGTTCCAGATCGTTAGGCTCGCGGCCGAGCGTCTCTTTCAGCGAAAGGTATTCGGACTCGCGGAGTCCTGCGTCTTTATAGTTCATCAGCGAAGTCCTCCTTCAAGCCATTTTTTCACGGAAGTCCAGAATTTGGCGCCGTCGTCACCGCCGAGCAGCTTCTCACTGTAACGCTCGGGATGGGGCATGAGGCCAAGCACGTTGCCGCGCTCGTTGACGATGCCGGCGATGTTGTTGAGCGCTCCGTTCGGGTTGCTCTCGGGGGTGATGTTGCCGCCGGCGTCGCAGTAGCGGAAGGCCACGCGTCCTTCGCCTTCAAGGCGTTTCAGTCCTTCAGCGTCGATGAAATAACGCCCTTCGCCGTGCGCGATCGGGATCGTGACGACTTCGCCCTTTACGTAGTCCAGCGTGAAGGGCAGGTCGTTGCGCTCCACGCGGAGCGTCACAGGCTTGCAGACGAAATGCTGGCAGTCGTTGGCCATCAGTGCGCCGGGCAGCAGGCGGCTCTCGGTGAGGATCTGGAAACCGTTGCAGATGCCCAGCACGAGCCCGCCCTTGTTGGCAAAATCGATCACGGCGTTCATGATCGCAGAGTTTGCCGCCATCGCGCCACAGCGCAGATAATCGCCGTAGGAGAACCCGCCGGGCAGGATCACCAGATCCGTACCCGCCGGCAGAACACTGTCCTTATGCCAGACCGTATAAGACGAGCAGCCTGCGAGTGCGCCGGCCGCCTTGACGGCGTCCTGATCGCAGTTGCTGCCGGGAAAAACGACGACCGCGGTTTTCATGCGCGAGGCGCCTCCGTCTCGATTTTGAACTCTTCAATGATGTCGTTGACGAGCAGGTCGTCGCACATCTTTTCGACCTGAGCGACAGCCTCGGTCTCGCTTGCGGCTTCCACGTCAAGGTGGATGTACTTGCCCACGCGTAGATTCTTCAGGCAGCTGTAGCCCATGCCCTTCAACGAGGCGGCGACAGTCTTGCCCTGCGTGTCAAGCACGCCTTCCTTGAGAAAAACAAGCAGACGGATTCCGTAAGTCATCGTTTCTAACCTCTTTCTAACGAAATTTTGCACAGAGAATATGCCGTCTTCCGGAAACGCTTTTCAGACATGTGCCGGCGGAAAACGGACTTTGAAACGGCGCACAATGCTACGAACATTATTCTTCATCGAATTGTAAAAGTCAATGAAATATTCTCTGTCGTTTTGATGAAAGAATATCGATATTTCGAAAAAAGATCATGAAAAACGCCGAAATGAAAGCAAGAAGTTCAATGAGCGCAAATTAAACAGGTTGCATAGAATTGAAAAGTTTTTTGCCGGAACGATTTTTCGCGGAAAAACCTTTGAAGCAAAACGCAAAATCGGCTATACTTAGTCGAGCTGAAAATGTTTCAGACAGGTTTTCATCGAAAGGAAGATTCATTGTGACCGCCGATCTTCGTAAAATACGCAATTTCTCGATCATTGCCCATATCGATCACGGCAAATCGACGATCGCCGACCGTCTCCTTGAAAAGACGGGTACGGTCGAAAAGCGCAACATGAAAGAGCAGATCCTCGACAATATGGACATTGAGCGCGAGCGCGGCATCACCATCAAATCCGTGCCCGTACGCATGAACTATAAAGCCCACGATGGAGAAACGTACATTCTCAACCTGATCGACACGCCCGGTCATGTCGATTTCGGCTACGAGGTATCACGTTCTCTGGCTGCCTGCGAGGGCGCGCTGCTGATCGTCGATTCCACACAAGGCGTGCAGGCGCAGACGCTGGCCAACGCTTATAAAGCCGTCGATCACGACCTTGCTGTTTTGCCGGTGCTGAACAAGATCGATCTGCCTTCGGCGCGTCCCGAAGAGATCCGTCACGAGATCGAGGACGTGATCGGCATCGACGCTTCGCAGGCCGTCTGCTGCAGCGCCAAGGAGGGCACAGGGATCGAAGACATCCTTGAGCAGATCGTCACCGATATCCCCGCTCCGCATGGCAGCGACGACGCGCCTTTGCAGGCGCTGATCTTTGACGCGGTGTACGACAACTACCGCGGCATCGTCTGCTACGTACGGCTGATGAACGGAACGATCAAAGCCGGCGACGTCGTCAGGATGATGGCGACAGGCGCGACGTATACGGTGGAAGAAGTCGGCGTGTTTTCGCCGGGCTGGACGCCTGTTGATAAGCTCGGTGCGGGCGAGGTCGGTTACTTCACGGCCAGCATCAAGACGCTCGATGAAGCGCGCGTCGGCGACACGGTAACGGGGGCGGCGAATCCCGCGGAAACGGCTTTGCCGGGCTATCAGCCGGTGAAGTCGGTCGTGTACTGCGGCCTGTATCCCGTAGAGCGCGATGACTTTCCGCAGCTGCGCGACGCCTTGGAAAAACTCAAACTCAACGACGCGTCGCTGACGTATGACCCGGAAACTTCAACAGCGCTGGGCTTCGGCTTCCGCTGCGGTTTCCTCGGGCTGCTGCACATGGACATCTCACGCGAGCGGCTGGAGCGGGAATTCGACGTTCATCTCGTGGCGACGGCGCCCAATGTCGTCTATCAGGTCGTGAAAAAGACTGGCGAGGTGATCGAGGCGCACCGCCCCACGGATTTCCCTCCGGAAGGCGAGATCCAGGAAGTGCGCGAGCCGATGATCCGTCTCACCGTCTATACGCCGAAGGATTACGTCGGCAAGGTTATGCAGCTGTGCCAGGACAAGCGCGGCGTGTATCTTAATCTTGATTACATCACGCCCGAGCGCGCCCGCGTTGTCTACGACCTGCCGCTGGCGGAGTTCATCGTCGAGTTTTACGACAAACTACAGTCGTTCACGCGCGGCTACGCGTCGCTCGATTACGAGCATATCGGCTTCCGCGCTGCAAATCTGGTGAAAGTGGATATGCTCATCAACCAGGAAGCCGTCGATGCTTTCTCGTTCATCTGCCATGCTGATGACGCGTATCACCGCGGCCACGCTTCGGCGATGAAGCTGAAAACGCTGATCCCAAATCAACTCTTCGAGGTGCCGATCCAGGCTTCGATCGGTAAGAAGGTGATCGTGCGCACTAACGTGCGGGCGCTGCGGAAGGACGTATTGGCCAAGTGCTACGGCGGCGACGTCTCGCGAAAGAACAAACTGCTTGAGAAACAGAAGAAGGGCAAGGAACGCTTGAAGCAGATCGGCAGAGTGTCGATCCCGCCGGAGGCGTTCATGTCGTTCCTCGACGTGACCGACGACGAGGATGGACGGTAAGCGCGAGTTTTCGCTGTACGTCCACGTTCCGTTCTGCCGCTCGAAGTGTCCGTACTGTGCTTTTTACAGTTTTCGGCCCCGTTCCGGAGAGGTTGAACGCTGGACGGATTGCATCGTGAAAGAGCTGGCGGCGATCAGACACGGTTACCTCGACGACGCGCAGCTTGCGACGGTCTATTTCGGCGGCGGCACACCGTCATATCTGCCTCTGGAACAGTGGCGCACGCTGTTCAAAGCGCTTGACGCTCTGCCGAGATCTCCCGACTGTGAGTTCACGGTCGAGGCCAACCCCGACAGCGTCAGTACGGAAAAACTGGCGCTGTGGAACGATCACGGCGTCACACGGATCAGTCTCGGTGTGCAGTCGCTTGACGATGACGAGCTGAAACGTCTGGCGCGGCCGCATACGTCGCGTCAGGCGCTGGACGCAGTCGAACTGTGTCAGCAGTCCGGCTTTCGCGTCAGTGCTGATCTGATGTTCGCCCTGCCGGGGCAGACGCTGCGAAAATGGCATAAAAGCCTGAGCGGCATCGTCAGAACAGGGGTGGGGCATATCTCCGTCTACCAGCTGACGATCGAGCCGGAGAGCTTCTGGGGGAGTCATCAGCCCGAAGGACTGCCGGACGGTTATGCGATGTATCGTTGGGCGCAGTATTATCTGCCCCGTAAGGGACTGAAACAGTACGAGATCGCCAGCTTTGCCCGCGAAGGCCGTGAGAGCAGGCACAATCTTGCCTACTGGCGGCGGACCAGCGTTCTTGCCGCTGGACCTGGCGCGTGGGGATTTCTTGACGGGCGGAGGTTCGCTCATCACAAAGATCTGGCCGCGTGGGCCGAAGCAGTGGAAAGCGGAGTTTCGCCTGTCGCCTACGAAGAGCGGCAGACGGGGACTCGCGAAGCGAGTGAAGCAGCAGTCCTTGCCCTGCGCACTGCGGAAGGGATCGATTGCAAAGCATTTGCGCGGCGCTACGGGCGGCCGTATCTTGACGCTATCGTTTCTAAGGTCCGGCAAATGCCGTCGTCTTATTTTTGCCGGACGCAGCGTGGTTTTTCGCTCAGCCCGCGCGGGATGCGCGTGGGCAACGCGATCTGGTGCGAACTGCTGGAGATCGGAGAAGGGGAGAGACAGTCATGAAGCAGCTTTTGCCGGTCTGCCGCGAGGATATGCGGCTTCGAGGCTGGGACAGACTGGACTTTCTTTTTATTACAGGCGACGCCTACGTCGATCATCCGACTTTTGCCAACGGGCTGATTGCCCGATGGATGGAGCATCTCGGTTACAAAATCGGCGTCGTCGCGCAGCCGGACTGGCGAAACCGTGCTGATTTCGAGGTGATGGGCGCGCCGAGATACGCCGTGTTCGTTTCGGCGGGCAATCTTGACTCTATGCTCAACAAACTGACGGCTTCACGCAGCAAGCGAAGCAGCGACGTTTATTCACCCGGCGGCCAAGCTGGTCACCGTCCTGACAGGGCAACGATCGTGTACTGTAATCGCGCCCGTGAGATCTGGGGCGATATCCCGCTAATCGTCGGCGGCATCGAAGCGAGCATGAGGCGTTTTGCCCATTACGATTACTGGTCGGATAAAGTTCGCCGGCCGATGCTCGCAGACTGCAGGGCCGACATCCTCATCTACGGCATGGGCGAGCTCCAGCTGAAGGAGATCGCTGCGCGGCTGGCCGCAGGTGAACCGGTCGGCGGGATCGACGATGTGCGCGGTACATGCGTGATGAAAAAGATCGCGCCGGACGACAGCGTTGTCATCCCGTCGTTTGAACAGGTCGAAGCCAGCAGGGAAAAATACGCACTGGCCTACAGACTGCAAAGCGCCGAGCAGGACCCTTTTCACGGGCGTGCCGTCGCACAGGGCGTCGGAGACCGTTTCATGATCCAGAACCCGCCGATGAGGCCCCTGACGACGGAAGAATTTGACCTTGTCAACGAACTGCCCTATACCCGTGAACCGCATCCGATGTACGCGCGACTTGGCGGTGTGCCCGCGATTGAAGAGGTCCGGTTCAGCATCGCCAGCACTCGCGGCTGTTTCGGCAGCTGTTCATTTTGCGCGATCCACGCCCATCAAGGCAGGATCGTACAGGCGCGCTCGCAGGAGTCGATCCTCCGTGAGGCGAGCGAGATGACGCGGCATCCGCTGTTCAAAGGTTATATTCACGATGTCGGCGGCCCGACGGGCAACTTTCGCGGTCCTGCCTGTGACAAACAGCTGACTGCCGGATGCTGCCGCAATCGTCAGTGTCTGTTCCCCAGACCGTGTCCGCACATGCGTGCGACGCACGAGGAGTTCATCTCGCTGCTGCGCAAACTTCGAGCGCTTCCCGGTGTGAAAAAGGTGTTTCTCCGATCCGGACTGCGTTACGATTACATCCTGGCCGACCCGCGCGGAACGGAATTCATTGACGAACTCTGCCGCTGGCACGTTTCCGGCCAGCTTCGCGTGGCGCCCGAGCACGCCAGCGCAAAGGTACTGCGCCTGATGGGCAAACCGCCGGTGGATGAGTACGTGCGTTTCAAGGCGCTTTTCGAAAGTGCGACACGCCGTGCCGGCAAGGAGCAGTATGTT
>JAEEUD010000104.1 GCA_016286835.1 Pyramidobacter sp.
GCGGCATCGACACGGAATACCATGAATACGACGGCGTCGGAAGCGGCTTCGGCCTGGGAAAGGGCACGGCGGCCGAGGGCTGGGAGCAGAGCGCGCTGGCATTCTGGAAGCGCCATCTGCCGCCCGACGAGCGCCGTCTGCTGCGCCGCCGTCCCGCGGTTCGTCTGATCAACCGAAAAGTCTAGAATGATCTACGGCCCCGCCAGGCGGGGCCGTATTTTTACAGGCGTATGAAAAAACGGCCCGTCCCGCAGGGGACGGACCGTGTGCATTTACAGGGTGTTCAGCCGCTCGAGCAGCACGGAAGCCGCTTTCTGGAGCATCGGCAGGAACTTGGCGAATTTCGGTTCGACATCTTTCTTGCTGCCGCCGATGGCGAGCACGGCAATGACGCTGCCGTCGGGATTGAGCAGAGGAACCGCGATCTCGGCCGCGCCGTCGACCAGTTCGTCAACGCTGGTCGCATAGCCCTTCTCGCGGATCGCCGCCACTTCTTCCTGGAGGCGCTTTGAGTCGGTGATCGTGTTGGCGGCACAGCTTTTCAGCTCGGAATAGTACACGTAATTCTGCAGCGGCGCCGGCGCGAACGCAAGCAGCGCCTTGCCCGCAGCGGTGACGTGGAGGTCGTAGAACTTCGGGTGACGAGCCGCGTAATCCGTTCCGCCTTCAGTCACCGAGGCCGCCAGCGTGAGCGCGTTGAAACCGTCGAGGATGCCCAGTGACGCCGAGTTTCCCGTCTTCTGGCAAAGATCGCGGAGCAGATCCTGCGAGTGGCTGAGCAGCGCAACGCGCAACGCCCAGCCGTTCGACTGGCCGAGCAGCTTGTACCCGATACGGTAGCCCTGCGTACGCTTATCCTGAGCGACCCAGCCGTTTGCCTCCATCGCGGAGAGAAACCGCTGCACCGTGCTCTTGGGGATCCCCGTACGCACTCCCAGCTCGCGGACGCCGATCTCGCCCCCGTCGGCAAGGAGCGTCTCAATGAGCGCCATGATATTGTGCGTTGAATTCATGGACTTTTCCCTCTTTTCCTCTGAATATAATTATGCGCTGTTCCGTTCTGATGGTTCTCTGTGAGTAGAATATACCATTATTCTGGTATCTTGTAAAGTGAATTGTGGTAATCATGATAACGAATTCACGAAAGTTGTCGCAAAACTCAAATTTCATTTAAAGAAATTACTCATCAATATAGTAGTTTTACATCTCAAATCGTTACCGTCGAATCTGAATAATGCTCCGATATTGATTTGAGAAATTGCGAAACGGGTTTGATTTCCCCCTTTCACAAACGCGCCGCGCATGAGATAATCATGATGATTTCTGGCTCTTTCGCGCTTCAACGCCATGCGCGGGAGCGCGCAAAACGGCCCTGTGCCGTTCAGTAGCCGATCGCATCCCGGAGGAACGTCGTGAAAAAAATCCTTCCCGTTTTTCTTCTTTTATTTGTATGTGCCCTTGCCGGCGCTTCACGCGCGCAGGACCGGCCGGCGCGCGCCACGCTGCTGTTCGCGGGCGATCTGATGGCCCATTCGCCCCAGCTGGCCGTCGCTAGGCGCAAAAAGGGCTACGACTTCGCGCCGTCGTTCGCGGCCGTCAAACCAATCGTCAGCGCCGCCGACCTGGCCGTCGCCAATTTCGAGACGACGCTCGGCGGAGGACGGGGCGGCTACACGGGCTACCCCTGTTTCAGCACGCCTGACGAGTACGCGCAGGCCGTGAAAAACGCCGGCTTCGACGTGCTCACCACCGCCAACAACCACTGCATGGACCGGCGCTTCGCAGGGCTCGAGCGCACGGTCAGACGCCTGCGCGAACTGAGCTTTGACACGTGCGGCACCTATGTCTCTTCCGACGATCGCGAAGGCGTACTCGTGCGCGACGCGAACGGCATCAGGATCGCTTTTCTCTCGTGGACGTACGGAACGAACGGCATCCCCGTCGCCTCCGACAAAAAATGGTCGGTCGCGCGCCTGGAGGCCGCCAGCGAGGACATGGCACGGGCCCGCGCCCTCAGTCCAGACCTTGTCGTCGCGCTGCCGCACATCGGCACGGAGTACCTGCTCACACCGCCGCGGAGCGTGATGGCGTTCGTCGAGAAACTTCTTTCATGGGGCGCACAGCTCGCCATCGCCTCGCATCCGCACGTCGTGCAGCCGCTGGAGCTCCGCGCTCCGCGCTCGGACGACCGTTCGCCCGCCGTCGTGGCCTGGTCGATGGGCAATTTCATCTCCAACCAGCGCCCGGCGCCTCGCGACATGGGCGTGATCGCCCGCGTCACCGTGGAAAAGTCGGGCGACGTGACTCGCGTCGTTTCGGCCGACGTGATCCCGACCTGGGTGCAGGTGCGCACGGCCAAGGGCGCGCGCGTCTCTCGCGTGCTGCCGCTCCTTTCGGCGCTGAAAAATCCGGCCGCGTTCCAGATCTCCGCGGCCGACCTGAGACGCCTGAGACAGGCGCATTTTGACTTCACCGGCCGCGTGCTGGGAAAGGCCGTGCCGCTGAAAAACGCGCGCCTCGCCTACGCTCTCGAAGCCTCGTCCGAGGATCGCTTCTCGACGGCGAAGTTCGACGAGCGCGCTCTGGCGGCAAAGAAACGTGCCGGGCTGAAAGCCGCCGAAAGCGGCAAAGACGGTCCCGGCCGCGTGCAAAAGGGGAAACGGGGCGGCAGACGCTCAAAACGCCGCCCAGTACGCAACATTCAATCCTAAGGAGGAGTTTGACATGAACATGGAAAACATTCGCGCCCGCGTCGCCGCGGACAGAGACGCCCTGATCGGCACGATCCGCGAGCTCGTCGCCGTGCCCAGCGTCAACGGACCGGCCGAGAGCGGTGCTCCGTTCGGTCCCGGGCCGAAAGCCGCGCTCGAGAAGTTCCTGGAGATCGGCAAACGGATGGGCTTCCGCACCTGGGCCTTCGAGGACCAGGTGGGCATCGCCGAGTTCGGCGACGAAAGCCTGCCCGAGATGATCGCCATCCTCGCCCACGTCGACGTCGTTCCCGCCGCCGACGGCTGGAGCTGCGATCCCTGGCAGGGCAAGATCGAAGACGGTCTCGTTTACGGCCGCGGCGTCGCCGACGACAAGGGCCCGGCGGTCAGCGCCCTCTTCGCCCTCAAGGCGCTGCGCGAGGAAGGCGTGCGGCTGAAGCGCCGCGTGCGCGTGCTCGTCGGCACCAACGAAGAGCTTGGCAGCAAAGCCGTCCATCATTACGTCGAATCCGGCCAGGAACTGCCCGTTGCCGGCTTCACGCCCGACTCAGGTTTCCCCGTCACCAACGGCGAAAAGGGCATCATCAACTGCACGTGCCAGCTGCCGTTCGCCGCGCCCGCGGAAGGGACGGCCGTGCTCTGCATCAAAGCCGGCGTGGCCGCCAACTCCGTTCCCGACAAGGCTTCGGCCGAACTGCGCGTACCCGCCGCCTCCAGAGCGCGCCTTGCCCGCGTCCTCGCCGAGTTCGCCGCCCCGCGTGACGCGAAGCTGACCTGCGAATACGGCGAAGGCGACACCGTCACGCTGAAGATGGACGGCCTCGCTTATCACGGCGCGCGTCCGCAGTGGGGCAGCAACGCCGCCGCCCACCTCGTGCAGGTCCTGCGCCTGCTCGACCTCGGCGCGGAGCAGGCCGCCGCTCTGGCCAAGCTCGACAGCATGATCGGCACGCAGACGCGCGGCGAAAACCTCGGCGTCATGCTCTACGACGATCCGTCCGGCTTCACCTCGCTGTGCTGGGGCATCCTCCGCACCGAGGGCGACAAGCTCGTTTTCACCGTCAACTACCGCTATCCCGTCACGTACAAGATGGAGCCCGTCCGCGACGCTCTGCTGGCGGCGCTGAAGGCAAACGGCGTCGAGATCACCGGCAACATCCGCGCTTCGCGCCCGCTGTACATGCCCGAGGACTGCGAGCTCGTGCAGAAGCTGATGAAAGTGTACCGCGAGGAGACGGGCGACCTGGAGTCGAAGCCCAAATGCATCGGCGGCGGCACCTACGCCAAGGAGATGCCCAACATGCTGGCTTTCGGCAATCAGTTCGTCGGCGAGAACTGCCATATCCACGAGGCCGACGAGAGATGGAGCATCGATCACATCGTCTCGCACACCAACATCATGGCCGCGGCCATCGCCGCGCTGGCCGGCGTGGAAGAATAACCGTCCCTGAGGGAGCGCCGCTGTCCCACGTGGAACAGCGGCGCTTTTCACGGTCCTTTTAATCCGGGAGGAAAACTCATGTTCGCTCGCGCCTGGCCGATCGCGCTGGCCGTCTTTTCCGACGTCGTCTATCAGATCGCTTCGAAATCGACGCCTTCTGACGTCAACGTCTTCGCCTCGCTGACGCTCACCTATCTGATCGGCGCGGCTGTCTCGCTGCTCGTGTTCTTCTTTTCCAGCGGCGGCGAAACGCTCTTTTCCGCGCTGAAAAACGCCGACTGGACGGCGCTGCTGCTGGGGCTGGCCATCGTCGGCCTGGAGGGCGGCAGCATCTTCATGTACAAAGCCGGCTGGGCCGTCAACAGCGGTTACGTCGTCAAAGCCATCATCATCGCCGTAGCGCTGGTCTTCGTCGGCGGACTGATCTACAGGGAGCCGGTCACGCCCTCAAAGATTGCCGGCATCGCCCTTTGCATGGCCGGACTGTACTTCATCAACCGCTGATAAACGCTGCTGTTCCACGTGGGACGGCGGTGTTTTTTCATCAGCCGCTAAACTTTTTCGGGAAATTTTCGTTTTTCTCGTTCCACGTAGAACAGTTTTGGTGTATGATAGACACGTAAACGAAAAATGCGGAGGTGAAGAGGACCGTGGAAAAAACGATTTTGCCGCCGTGCCCGTCCCTTGACGCCGACACGGAAGCAAAACTGCGCCGATACGGCGCGCTGCTACTGGAAACGAACGAGCGCGTGCGCCTCGTCGGCCCGCGCGACGAAACGACGCTATGGAACGAGCACATCGCCGACTGCCTGCGCCTGCTGCCGCTGCTGCCGCCCTCAGGGAGCGTCATCGACGTCGGCACCGGCGGCGGACTGCCCGGCGCGGTACTGGCCATCTGCCGGCCCGACCTGAGCTTCACGCTGCTGGACAGCCTCTCGCGCAAGACGAACGCGCTCTCTGACATCGTCTCGCAGCTGAAGATCGCAAACGCGCGCGTCGTCTGCGCCCGCTCGGAGGACTTCGCCGCGGAGCACCGCGAGAGCTTTTCCTGTGCCGTCGTCCGCGCCGTCGCCGAAGCCGGCATCATCGCCGAATATCTTTCTCCCCTGGTGGCTCCGGGCGGACGGCTGGCGGCCATGAAGGGCAGTTCCGTCGCGGAGGAACTGGCCGAACTGGAAGGGCGCTGGGGCAGACTGGGATTGAGCGAAGCAACGCTGTACGAGTACGAGCTGAACGGACACAGCAGCGCCATGCTCGTCTGGGAGAAGACGGCCCCGTGCCCGCCCGAATTCCCGCGGCGTCCCGGACGCGCCGAGAAGAAAAACTGGTGGAGGTGAATCGTGTGATTACGATTGCGGTTATCAACCAAAAAGGCGGCGTCGGCAAGACGACCACCTGCGTCAATCTGGCCGCCGAATTGGGCGCGATGCGCAAAAAAGCGCTCGTCATCGACGCCGATCCGCAGGGCAATGCATCCAGCGGCCTCGGCTTTCAGCTTGACGACTTCAAGTCGCTTTACGACGTGCTGGCGCTCGGCGAGGACCCGAAATGGGCGATCCATTCGACCAGCGCCGACCGTGTCTCGCTGATCGCCTCGAACATCAACCTCGTCGGCTTTGATCTGGAGATGGGCGGAGCGAAGGGACGCGAGTATCTGCTCAAAAACGCTCTGGATACCGTGCGCGACGAATACGACGTCGCCCTCATCGACTGCCCGCCTTCGCTTGGCCTGCTCACCGTCAACGCGCTGGCCGCGGCCGACAGGCTGCTCGTGCCGCTGCAGTGCGAGTACTACGCAATGCAGGGCCTCAGTCTGCTGGCGCACACCGTGCAGATGGTGCGCGAAAGCGGCGTCAACCCCGACGCGCAGATCGACGCGATCCTGCTGACGATGTACAATCCCAATCTGAGACTGACGCGCGAGATCGAAGCGCAGATCCGCGAGGTGTTCGGTTCGCACGTTCTAAAGACCGTCATCCCGCGCAACGTCGATCTCGCCGCCGCGCCCGGACAGGGCCTGGCCATCCGCGACTGGGTGAGGAACAGCCGCGGCGGAGAAGCCTATCACGAACTCGCACTGGAGGTCAAAAAACTATGGCTGTGACGAAAACGAAAAAGAACGCTCCGAAGAAAGCCGCTCCCAAAAAGAGCGCCGTGAAGGACCCCGCGGCGAAAGAGTCCGCCGGGACCGCCAAAAAAGCTCCCGCCGCCCGTCCCTCGCTGATCATGGCCGGACGAGGCCTCGGCGCGCTTCTGGCGCGGCAGAACGTCGCGCGTCCGTCGCAGAACAGCGAAAACGCCCTGCTGGCGGACATCGAACCCGATCCTGGTCAGCCGCGCAAAACGTTTGACGAGGCCTCACTGGCCGAGATGGCCGAGACGATCAAAGCTCACGGCCTGATCCAGCCCATCGTCGTCACGCCCGCTCCGGCGAAGAGCAAAAAGAAATACCGCATCGTCGCCGGCGAACGCAGGTATCACGCCTGCCTCAAAGCCGGCCTGACGGAAGCCCCCATCCGCGTCGTGCGCGGCGACGAAGGGGCGCTGAGCGAGATCGCGCTGGTCGAGAACCTTCAGCGCGAAGACCTCTCGCCGATCGAGACGGCCCAGGCCATCAAAAAACTCATCGAAGCGCAGGGCCTCACCCAGGAAAAGGC
>JAEEUD010000105.1 GCA_016286835.1 Pyramidobacter sp.
GTGAAATCGTAGGCGAAGTCACGGCAGCGCGGACATTTGAGCAGATCACGCATCAGGCGTTTGAAATTCTCCTTGGGCAGCATCTCCCACAGTTCCGACAGCAGCGCGACGGCCGCCTGCCACGAAAAGCCGCCGCTGATGAGCGCGGGGATGCTTTTGCCGGCGAGCGCGGCGGCGCTTTTCAGTTTTTGCCACCAGTCGGGCGCTTCGTCGTCAAGGAGCAGCGACGCCGCGTCGATGGTCGTGTCCACGCCGAGCGAACGCGTGAAATGACCGCAGAAGTGCGAGAAAAAACTCTCCTCCGCGGCAGCCGACGAAGCCGACTGCGGAACGGTGTCAGGACTCTGCGTTATTGTTTCAGCCCGCGCTCCCATGCAGAGCGCCAGAAGCAGGACCGCGCAGAGCGTGAAGCGCACGGCGAAATGGTGAACTCGTTTCAATCAGGATCACCCCTTTGAAGAAAGAGTGTCGAACGCATCGACATTTTGATTGTAATTCAGGGAGAACCTTTTTACAAGCCGCGCCGCAACCGTGCTCTCCGTATGATTAATTTTTGTTATGCATATGAATGAAAAATCGTGATTTGCTTTTATGACGGCCAACGCTTATAGTTGATTCAGTAAACGAAATAACTCCATGCACTGTCATTTTTACAAAAAGGGGCGGATTCATCATGATCACGTTGATCGACAAACCGGTCACACTGTTCGGCGGCAAAGCGCTCGTCGAGGACGCTGCGCGGCTGACCAGGAACGAGCTTGGCGCACGCCTCGCCGCAAAGGGAGTTTACTTTGACGGGCCCGTTCCGATGAAAACGGGCGAGGGCACGATGGCCCGCCGCATCGTCGAAGCTCACCACACGGACAAGGGCGACGGCCTGCTGCATCTCAAGTTCGACGCGCTCACGTCGCACGACATCACCTACGTCGCCGCGCTGCAAACGGCCATTGCCTGCGGCCTGGAGAAGTTCCCCGTGCCCTACGTGCTCACCAACTGCCACAACAGTCTCTGCGCCGTGGGCGGGACGATCAACGAGGACGACCATATGTTCGGCCTCACCGCCGCGCAGAAGTTCGGCGGCGTCTTCGTGCCCCGCCACGTCGCCGTCATGCACCAGTACATGCGCGAAGCCGTCGCCATGAGCGGCGGCATGATCCTCGGCACCGACAGCCACACCCGTTACGGCGCGCTCGGCACGCTCTCGGTGGGCGAGGGCGGCCCCGAGATGGTCAAGCAGATCCTCAGCAAGACCTACGATTTCGCCTGGCCCGGCGTCGTCGCCATCTACCTGACCGGCAGGCCCCGCCCCGGCGTCGGCCCTCACGATGTGGCGCTGGCCATCATCGGTGCAGTGTTCTCCAACGGCTTCGTCAAGAACAAGGTGATGGAGTTCGTCGGCCCCGGCGTCTCGAACCTGAGCGCCGAGTTCCGCCTCGGCATCGACGTGATGACGACGGAGACGACGTGCTGGACCTCGGTCTGGCGCACCGACGATGTGATCAGGAACTATTTTGAAGTGCACGGCCGTCCGGACGATTTCAAACGCCTCGAACCGGCCGAAGCCGCCTGCTACGATGCGGCCGTGATCGTCGATCTCGATACCGTCGAGCCGATGATCGCCGTGCCGTTCCACCCCAGCAACGCCTGGACGATCGCCGATTTCAAAGCCAACGCCGTCGACATCCTGCGCAAGGCCGAGCTGGACGCGCGCGAGCTGATGGACAATCCCGGGCTGAACATCGACCTGACTTCCCGCGTCAAAAACGGCGAGCTGCGCGTCGAGCAGGGCGTGATCTGCGGCTGCGCGGGCGGCAACTTTGAAAACCTCGTCGCCGCGGCGCAGATCCTCGACGGCGGCAGCGTCGGCGACGGCGCGTTCGGCCTCAGCGCCTACCCCTCCAGTATGCCCGTCAACAAGGCGCTGATGGAAGGCGGCTGGCTGCAAAAACTCGTCGCCGCAGGCGTCGCCAATTATCCGTGTTTCTGCGGACCGTGCTTCGGCGCGGGCGAGACGCCGTGCAGCACCGGGTTCAGCATCCGCCA
Organism: Pyramidobacter sp.; assembly: GCA_016286835.1. Lineage (GTDB taxonomy): Bacteria > Synergistota > Synergistia > Synergistales > Dethiosulfovibrionaceae > Pyramidobacter. Next base: position 2,044 of record JAEEUD010000105.1, read on the forward strand.
CACGACGCGCAACTTCCCCAACCGCGACGGCTCCAAGCCGAACGCCGGCCAGTGGTCGGCCGTCGCGCTCATGGACGCCAGGTCGATCGCGGCCACGGCAGCCAACGGCGGACGCATCACGAGCGCGTTCGAATACGCCGACCGTCTCAAAGAGCACGAACCTTATGTCTTTGACGGTTCCATCTATGCCCGGCGCGTTTATAACGGCTTCGGCCATCCCAAGCCGGAAGTTTCCCTGCAATACGGCCCCAACATCAAGCCCTGGCCCGAGATCGCGCCCCTCGCGGACAACCAGCTGCTGTTCGTCGCCTCCGTGATCAACGATCCCGTGACGACCACCGACGAACTGATCCCTTCCGGCGAAACTTCGTCGCTTCGCTCCAACCCGCTCAAGCTGGCCGAGTTCGCCCTCCAGCGCAAGGACCCCAATTACGTGCCCAACGCGAAGACCGCCAAAGCGCTGGAAACCGCACGCGCTCAGGCCGTGAAAACCGGTTCTCCCGTGCCCGATGATGCGGCAAAACTGCTGGCAGCCGCCGGCTTCGACGCGGCAAACACCGCCTTCGGCAGCCTCGTCTGCGCCGTCAAGCCCGGCGACGGTTCGGCGCGCGAGCAGGCCGCCAGCAGCCAGAAGATGCTCCTCGGCGAGGCCAACGTCGCCCGCGAGTACGCCACCAAGCGCTACCGCAGCAACCTCGTCAACTGGGGCATGGCCCCGTGGATCGTCTCCGACGAAGACCGCGCCAAATTCCGCGTCGGCCAGTGGCTGGCCATCAAGGGCGTGCGCGCTTTCGTCGCCGGAAGCGGAACTGAGATCGCGGCCGAACTGATCGACGGCGACAAAAAGCTCCCCGTCACGCTCACCCTGCCCGGCATCACTGAAGGCGAAAGAAAGATGATCCTCGCCGGCTGCCTGATGAACGCGTACAGGAACGAAAAATAGGTATTGTTCTACAAGGAACAAAACGCACAGGCCGGAAGGGATGAAAACCTTCCGGCCTGTGCGTTCGTTGTTTGGCCTTTGCGTTCTGCATGTCCGAATTGATCGCTTCACAGTATTTATCTTTTCGGGCTTTCCCGTTTTTGTTATAATATTTGCATCACGTGTTCCAAAACTTTATTTGTCATAGCAGTTCCGAAGAGTATCGAAATCGTCTGTTTCTGATGCAGGAAACGCCTTGGGCAAATCATGCGGCGTTTTTGTTGAGCAAGCGGGTGAGAATATGACCGACAAGGAACTTTTATACGTCAAAACCGTCGCGGAGGAACGCAACGTCACGCGCGCGGCCGAAAAGCTGCACATCGCCCAGCCGTCGCTGACGCAGTGTCTGCGGCGGATCGAAACGCGGCTTGAATTCGAGCTGTTTGAGCGCGGCAAAAAGGGCGTCGAGCTGACCGAAGCGGGACGCGTCGTCTTCGATGCTGCCTGCGAGATGCTGAAAACATGGGACGCCGCGCTTGACCGTCTGAAAGAGCTGCGCGGACGCGAGGCAGGCAGTCTGACCGTCGGCGCGTCGTGGTACGGGACCACGCTCGTCCTCACCCGCGCAGTCACGGCGTTCAACCGCCGCTGGCCCGACGTGACAGTCCGGCTCGTCGAAAAGAATACGGCCGATCTGCTGACGCTTCTGCGAAACGGTGAGATCGATGCCGCTCTGACCCACGAGTATCCGCAGGGGCATCCGCTGAAGACGACCGAGCGCGGCCTGACCCAGCGCGAACTGTTTACCGAACGCTTCTGCGTGCTCGCACATGAGCGCTTCGGCCTTGACCGCAGGGCGCGGCGCGACCAGTTCGGCGAGCCTGAGATCGATCTGGCTGAACTGTCCGACGTGCCGCTGATCGCTTTCAGCGCCGGGCAGCGCATTCGCCGCGTGGCCGACTTCGCGTTCTCCCAAGCCGGCGTACAACCGAAAGTCGCTCTGACCACCTACGGTTTTCCCAGCGCCGTCGAACTTGTCGCCCAGGGCGCCGGAGCGGCTCTGTTGCCAGAACTTTACGTGCGCCGCATCCTGGCGTCGGAACAGTACAAAATGATCCGGCGCTTTCGCGTTCCAGGGCAGTACGCCGCCGAATGGACGACGGCGGTATGCTGCCGGCGGTCGCAAAAGCTGCCGGATCCCGTGAAAAATCTGATCTCGATTTTAAAGCGGATCGATCCCTACGCGTAACCGATCTGCGAGGCGATCATCAGCAACGCACTGCCGACGACGCACCACAGCCCGAACAGAACGATCGCATAGCGGAACCACTTGGTGAACGGGATGTTCGCCATGCCGACGAAGCCCATCGTGGCCGCGGCGTGAGGCAGGATGAAGTTGCAGAATCCGTCGCCGAAATTGAACGCCAGCACTGCCGTCTGACGGGTCATTCCCACGAGGTCGGCCACGGGCGTGAAGATCGGCATCGTCACGGCTGCCTGACCGCTGCCCGAGGTGACGAAGAAGTTGATGATGACGTGCATGAAGAACATCACCGGCGCCTGGATCACCTTGGGGAACAGCGAAAGCGCGTTCGCCATCGTGTTGACGACCGTATCCATGACATGACCGGCGGAAAGGATACCGGAGATGGCGTAGGCGAATCCAAGCAGGATGCCCGTGGTCGCCATGCCCTTCGCGCCGTCGCAGAAACGCTTGCACATCTCGTTGACCGGCATACGGTAGACGATACCGGACAGCAGTCCCATATACAGGAAAATGGCAGCCGAAGCCTTGAACGACAGGCTGGAGAAGATCGCCACGTAGATCATGTAGCCGAGAGCGCCAGCCACGACAATAGCGACGGGGATGTGACGTTTTTCAAACGAGGGCATCGAATCGGGGTCAAACGTGCCGAAGTCGAGTTTCGTGCCGTAGACAAGGCTCTTCGTCGGGTCCTTTTTGATTTTCGCTCCGTAGCGAAGCACGTAGGCGATCGTCACGATCAGGAAGGGGATCATGCAGATCAGGCGATAGCCCATGCCGGAGAAGACAGGAAGCTCGGCAACAGCCTGCGCGGTGCCGGTGTTGGGCAGGTTCATCGCGCCGCAGGAGAATCCTACCGCGCCGCCCAGCATGATGATGGAGATGCCCACGATCGCGTCATAGCCCATGGCGATGGCGATGATGATCCCAAGCGGCGCGAACGGGATGAAGTAGTTCAGGTTGATGGGGATGTTGAGCAGAGCGAACACCGTCATCAGGAACGCGACGACCAGCCACTCCTTGCCGCTGGCCTTCTTGCTGATCGAGCAGGCCGCACCCTGGAACATGCCCGTCGCCAGGACGATGCCAAGCCCGCCGCCGGCGCACAGCAGCGCGTAGATGATCTGTCCCGCGCCGCGCAGGCCGTCGAACACGTAGTTGAGAATGGTGAACGGGTTGACCGGCGTGGGCGTGATGTACTTGAAGCTGCCGGCCACGACGACCGTCTTCTTCGCCGCGTTGACGACGCGGTCGAACGAACCGGCCGGGATGATGTAGGTCAGCACCGAGGCCAGGAACATGGCGACGACGATGATCGCCAGCGAATGGGGAACCTGAAACTTTTTCATTGCAAAAACCTCCTAAGTGATTTTTACTGCTTCTCCGCGTGTGTCTCAAGCCAACGGCCGATCCACGCGGCGATGTCCAGATTGTTCTTTTCCAGCATCATCATGTGTCCGTTGCCGTGAATGCCGACGTCTTCCAGCCGCACAAAGTCGTGTGCGACTCCTGCCTGCGAGAGTACATAAGACGTGAGGTGATCGTACTGAGCGTGATATGAGCTTTCACTGCACAGCAGCAGAATGGGAATGCCGTTCAGGTGCGGCAGCCTGCGCGCCGGCTCCTTCATCACCCAGCCGTCGGAAAGATCGCTTGACGGGGATCTGAGGATTTCCAGCTCGATCTCGTCGGGCGAATCTGCGAATGGCTCATAGTGCAGAGGAAGATCGGCGATACCGAAGTTTTTCGGGGCGGCCGCGTCAAGTTTGGCCGAAAAAGGCGGCCCTGACGGCTCCAGCGCGACGACGCCCTTGACCAGTTCGGGATAGCGGTCGGCGATCAGCCAGCCGAACGGTCCCGCCTGCGAATGCGTCAGCAGCACGGCCGGCCCGGTGTGCGCCAGCAAATCGCCGGCGGCAGCAAGAACGCGTTCCTGCGAGGCCTTGTTGCTGTTGAGGTACTCGACCTGCGAGAGAAGGAACTGACGTTCCGCCTCCTCACCCTCCGGCCACTGCGTGTGCAGCTTCGACTGCGGCCATCCGCCGGACGAGCCCAGAAAACGCTTTTTCAGATCTTCAAAACTGTGGCGCATCCGTTCGCCGTCGTCTTCACGGTGATAGGCCGAACGGCCCCGTGCCGGCTGTTCAGCCAGATAAACGATCCAGCCGTGAGCGACGAACCAGTCGGCCCAGCCCATCCGTCCGTCAGGCGTGGTCAGCCAGTTCACGTTCGTCTGTCCCGCGCCGTGGAACATCACGATCGGCCACGGGTGCGTCACATGCCGGGGCACATACTTTTCAACGAACATCTGCCCATGCGCCCGCGTTTTACCGTCCTCTGTGACAAACTCCCCGCCGACGTAAAAAATGCCGCGCGATGCAAGCGCGCTCTGATCGGTACAGGGAATGCTCTTAACGTCCATTCTTTCAACTCCGTTCCGATTGAAATTGACCCGAGTTTACCCAAAAGGGAATGACGTGTAAAATATCAAAATAAAATCTATCCATAGTGAAATACCTATGGTTCAAAAACCGCAATAAAATACAGGCCGGAAGGGTAAT
>JAEEUD010000106.1 GCA_016286835.1 Pyramidobacter sp.
CAAACGAGCCTTCCTTTTCGTCGACGAACTTGTAGTCGCCGTCCACGGTCATGTCCTTAACGCTGATGTCGCCGGACATCTTGACCTTGCCTTCGGTGTCGCCGGCGGCAAAGACGACGCTGTCGTCCTTCCAGAAGGTGTCTTCCACTTCGCCGCGCTTGCCGGTCCACTTCCAGTTCTTATCAAGCTTCTTCTGGTCGTCCTTGGTGGACGTGTCGGTCTCCCACACGTCGCTGCTCTTGGCCGTCCAGGTGAGCTCGCGGGCCGCGCTCTCGATGCGCACGTCCACGCCGTCGCCGGTGGTGATCACTTCGTAGTCGATGTGCTTGCCCGTGGCGTCGGAATCGACCGAGGTCGCCTGCCACACGTCCGAGGGCTTGGCAAAGCCGGAAGCGACGTGGTACGTGCGCTCATCCGTTTCGCCGTCCTTGCCCTCCAGCCAGCCGACTTTCTGAATATCGAGAGAGCCGCCCGTCACCGATAACGTCGCGCTGGTACTTTCGCCGCGCAGGGCCGCGTCCTTGGCGTCGGCGGAGATCAGCTCGCCGTTCACCACCACGCGGCCGCCCGTCTGCTTGAACGTGTCGGACACGGTCAGCCAGGCTTTTTCTTCCTTGGCGTCGCCGCCGCCCATGCCGGGCATACCGGTGCTGCCGCCGCCGCCCATGCCGGCCATCATGTCCATCATGCTGCCGCCGCCGGCGCTGACGCCGATCATCAGCCGGCCGCTGTCCATCTCGAAGGTCTTGGCCTTGGCTTCGGTGTGGATCTCCACCACGGTCTTTTCGCCGGTCAGCGAGGCTTTGTCGTTCACGGTCAGCGGCTGGTTGAACACGCTGCGCGCGCCTTCCGCCGACAGCGAGTCAGCTTCCACCTTCACGTCGAACGTGACGGTGTCGTTCTTGGCCGACATCATCTCCATCATCTTGGTCATGTCGAAGCCGCTCTCGTCGTCGCCGCCGCTGCCCATGCCGGCAAACATGTCCATCATGCTGGTGCCGGAGTACTCGCCGCGGATGACGATATCCTTCGCCTTGATCAGCGAGTCGTCGCTGTTGGCCTTGAACGTGAGGCTTTTGCCGTCAACGGTCATCTTGTCGGGCTCGACCGTTTTGTCGACCGACACGGTGTCGCCCCCCATGCCGAACATGCTCATCATGCTGCTCATGTCGAAGCCGCCGCTGTCGTCACCTTCGGACTTTTCCGTCACGAAGTAGACGGAGTCGCCGTTTTTGAAATCCGTCGACGTGGTCTTGTCGGGCGAGATCACCCAATTATCATCACTTTCAACGTTCCATTCGGCCGTCGAACCGCCCATGCCTCCCATACCGCCGCCGGAACCGCTGCCGCTTGATTCCTCGCTGCTCTGGTCGGGGCTCCACACCAGTTCCTGTGCCGCGCTCGCGCCTGTTCCCGCCAGCAGCACGGCCGACAGGGCAAGCGCCGCCGCGAGGCTGACGCTGATGTTCCTACCCGCTGAGGTCGATGTGACACCGATCGGTTTCATTGCTCCACCATTCTCCTCTCCCGTACCGTCAGGACCGGATTGTTTGAATCCCTGACTGGATTCGAAAAATACTTATAGAATTTTACTCTCTCCGCTGGCTAAACGCAAGAGACAAAAACCAAGCGGCGCGCAGGGCAAAAAAAAAGGACGGCAGCGCGGCCGTCCCGGTAATCTATTTATTCCGAAGCCTTACTCATGAAGCAGTTCGTAGCCGTGAGCGCGCAGTTCCATGTCGATGTCGTCGACGTGCTGGGGATTGCGCGTTTCCAGCGTGATGTGGACGAGGCAGTGGCCGATGTCGGTGTGGCGCTCCTCGCGCTCGTGGGTGATGTCGAGGATGTTCGCGCCTGTGCCGGCGACGATCTTGAGCAGTTGGACAAGGCTGCCGGGCTTATCGACGACGCGCGCGCAGATGCGGGTCATGCGGCCGGACTTGGAGAGGCCGCGGGCGATGATGCGCGACAGCATGGTGGTGTCGACGTTGCCGCCGGAAACGAGACAGACGGTCTTCTTGTCGGTCACGTCGACTTTGCCGAACATGACGGCAGCGACAGGCGTGGCGCCCGCGCCTTCGGCGACAGTCTTCTGGTCCTCCATCAGCTTGAGGATGGCGGTGGCGATCTCATCGTCCTTGACGGTGACGATCTCGTCCACGTATTTCTCGCAGAGCTCGAAGGTCTTGTCGCCGGGCATCTTCACGGCGATGCCGTCGGCGATCGTGGAAACTTCGGGCAGCTTGACAGGCTTGCCTTCCTTGCGGCTTGCGTACATGCTGGCCGCGCCGGCAGCCTGCACGCCGATGACGCGGCAGGAGGGCTTGAGGCTCTTGATGGCGCAGGCAACGCCGCAGATCAGTCCGCCGCCGCCGATGGGAACGACAACCTGATCGACTTCGGGCAGCTGCTCGAGGATCTCCAGCCCGATGGTGCCCTGGCCGGCCATGACGAGCTCGTCGTTGAACGGATGCGCGAAGGTGTAGCCCTTCTCGCGCACGAGGCGTTCGGCCTCGGCGGCCGCGTCATCGTACACGCCTGGAACGAGGACGACTTCCGCGCCGTAGTTTTTCGTCGCCTCGATCTTGCTGAGAGGCGCGGCGGCGGGCATACAGATAACGGACTTGATGCCCAGCCGTGTGGCGCTGAGGGCGATGCCCTGCGCGTGGTTGCCGGCAGAGCAGGCGATGACGCCGCGCTCGCGCTCCTCGGGGCTGAGCGAACGGATCTTGTTGTACGCACCGCGCAGCTTGAACGCGCCGGTGAGCTGCAGGTTCTCGGATTTGATGTAAACGTTGCGGCCGAGGCTTTTGGCCGGATTGAGCGGGGTGACGCGGGCGACGCCCTTCATGGCCTCCCGTGCATCCTTGATCATGTCAAGTGTCAGCAACGAAGATCATCCTTTCACAGTTTGATAGTGTGCTTGCTTTGATTATACACGTCCCGTGCCGATTGTAACGTATCAATACTTCGCAGCATTTTCGTATATTTTTTTCTTTTCAATATTCCATCATCATGCGCACGTAAAACAATAACGTCTAGCGCAGGAAAACCGGCCGGCGGCGAAAGACCTTTTCGAGCTCCCCGCAGCCGCCGTTGACACGAACGTCCTCCCTGAATCCCGCCGCGCGCAGATCGATCAGACCGGCAGCCAGCTGACCGAACGCGCCGATGTCCACGGCAAGATCGGCGTTTCCGTCGTCGCGCACGACGCTCACGGCGCATCCTTTTTCCCAGGTCACGGCGTAGGTGCCGGAGTTTTCCGGCAGCACTTCGTCGTTCAGTCTCACGCTGAAAGCTCCGCGGCCTTGGGGATATCTCATGGCACGCAGCACGCCCTCAGCGTTCAGGACGCGCGCGGCATAATGCCCCTCGAGCCGGCGCTCGACGCGGTCGCACTCAGGCAGAAGCAGCGCCAGATCGAGGTCGGGCGGCGTGGTGATCTTCACACGGGCGATCTTGGCGCGCATTCTGTAAAAGAACGCAAACATGCTGTGCAGCGCCTCAGGACCGTCAAAAGCGAAATCGACCGCTTCGAGCGTGCCGATGAACGGATTGCCGGCATCGGCAACGTAGACGAACGTGACGAACGCGCGCGTCTTTCCGCCGGCGTCGTCGAACAGGTACGTATAGTGCTGTTTGTCCCGGTGGAACCAGTCGCGCTCGCCGTATTCCCCGCCTTCGCGGTATGCCCAGTCGCTTTCGCCGCGCAGATCGGCCAGGTTGTAACGCTGCACGAACGCTGTATACACGTCTTTCATCGCCGGGATATCTCCGGCCGAACTCAGCCGGCGCACGGCACAGCCGCCGGAAAAGCCCTCAAACTGCCCGACCTCGGACGTCTGCACGAGATTGATCTGCGCCAGCTCGAAGCCGAACTTCCGGTAAAACGCGAACGAGAACGGGATCAGCGTGCAGAAAAGGTCGCCGCGCTCCCGGGCGGCGCGCAGGGCCGTTTTGAGGATCTCCGACGCGGCTCCGCGTTCGCGGGCTTCCGGCAGCGAGCCGAGCATGTACATTTCGGCGCAGGGGACACTGTGTCCGTCAAGATTCCGCCGCGTCCGCCCCGCCCACAGCGCCGCGTTCATGGCGCCGTGTTCAAACGCCGCCCAGTATTCGCCGTCCTTTTCGGCTTCCATGATGTGCATGAACGAAGCGGCAAGGACGTTCGCCGCTTCCAGGCGTTCAGTTTCCGTTTCCAGTCTGCGGATCTCCATTCGTTCCACCTCGGTTACAGATATCTGCCGGTCACGCTCTCAGGACAGTTTTTCACGTCTTCGAGCGTGCCGGAAACGACGATGCGGCCACCTTCCTCGCCGCCGCCGGGGCCCATGTCGATCAGCCAGTCGGCGCTGCGGATCACGTCCTGATCGTGCTCGACGACGACCACGGTGGCGCCGTTTCCGATCAGATGCTGGAATACGCCGAGCAGCGAGCGTACGTCGAGAGGATGCAGGCCGATCGTCGGCTCGTCAAAGACGAAGACGGAGCCTTTCTGTCCGCGCCCCATCTCGCTGGCCAGTTTCAGTCGCTGCGCCTCGCCGCCGGACAGGCCGGGAGTCTCCTCGCCCAGCGTCAGGTAGCCGAGGCCCAGATCGGCAAGCACCTGCAGACGCTGTCTGACGAGCTTCAGATCAGCGCAGGCAGCCAGCGCGCTTTTTACGTCCATGGCCATCAGCTCAGGCAACGAAAGCTCACTGCCGTCCACGCAGGCGCGGCGGATGCCGAACGCCTCTTTCGCATAACGGCTGCCGCGGCAATCGGGGCAGGGGATGTCCACGTCAGGCAGGAACTGCACGTCGAGGCTGATCGATCCCGTGCCGTCACACGTAGGGCAGCGCAGGCGCCCGGTGTTGTACGAAAAATCGCCCGCCTTGCAGCCGGCGGCCTTCGCATCAGGCGTGCGCGCCCAGACCTTGCGCAGTTCGTCGTGAACGTTCGCGTACGTGGCAACGGTCGAGCGCACGTTGAGGCCGATCGGAGCTGCGTCGATCAGCTTTGCCTGCGTCACGCCGTCAGCTTCGAGAGCGCGCACGTGAGCAGGCATCGCCGTGCCGTCGATGTACGACCGGAGGGCCGGGATCAGGCTCTCAAGGACCAGCGTCGTCTTCCCTGAGCCGGACACGCCGGTGACGACGGTCAGCCGCCCCATCGGGATCTCGGCCGTAAGCGGTCTGACCGTGTGAAGCGCATCGCACGACAGATGGATGCGGCCGTGCTCGAACATTGTGCCGCGTTTGGCTCTGGCGCGGACGAGCCCTCGCTTTTCATCAAGGAAAAATGGGCCGATCCGCGAAACCTCGTTTTTCGCGATGTCGCCGACGGTCCCCTGCGCGATCACCCGCCCTCCGTCGGCACCGGCATCGGGCCCCATCTCGATCAGCCAGTCCGCCTCCCTGAGGATCTGCAGATCGTGATCGACGAGCACGACCGAATTGCCGTCGGCCACAAGGTCGCGCATGACGCCTTTGAGACCGTCGATATTGGACGGATGCAAGCCGATCGAGGGCTCGTCGAGCACGTAGAGCACGCCGGTCGTGCGGTTGCGCACGGCGCGTGCGAGCTGCATGCGCTGACGCTCGCCGGTGGAAAGCGTCGAAGCGGCACGGTCAAGCGTCAGATAGCCAAGGCCGAGGTCCGTCAGCCGCTTTGCCGTGCTCAGAAATGCCTCACAGATGCTGCGCGCCATCGGCCGCATCTCGTCGGGCAGCGAAGCGGGGACGCCTTTCACCCATCCGATCAGATCGGTCAGGCTCATCTCACACGCCTGAGCCAGAGAGATGCCGCGCAGGCGCGGCGCACGCGCCGCCTCGGAAAGCCGCGTGCCGCCGCAGTCAGGGCAGACGCTCAGCTTCAGGAACTTCTCCACGCGCTTCATGCCCTTCTCGTCCTTCACCTTGGCAAGCGCGTTCTCGACCGTGTAGACAGCGTTGTAATAGGTAAAATCCAGCTCGCCCGCCGTATCTGTCGATTTTGACTTGTAAAAGATGTGCTTTTTCTCGGCCGGGCCATGGAAGACGATGTCGCGCTCTTTCGCCGTCAGCTCACGGAAGGGCACATCGGTGCGCACTCCCATGGCGCGGCAGACGTCGGTCATCAGCGACCACATCAGCGAGTTCCACGGCGCGACCGCTCCGTCGTCGATGGAGAGGCTTTCGTCCGGAACGAGCGTGCTTCTGTCCACGGTGCGTACGGCGCCTGTGCCGCCGCAGCACGGACACGCGCCCTGCGAATTGAAGGCGAGCTCCTCCGCGCCCGGTCCGTAAAAGCGCTCGCCGCACTCCGGGCAGACGATCTCCTGCATCCGCGCGACTTCAAAGCACGGCGCGGCATAATGACCGTTCGGGCACCGGTGGGCGGCAAGACGCGAGAACATTAAACGCAGACTGTTCAGCAGCTCGGTGCCGGTCCCGAAGGTAGAGCGGATTCCGGGCACGCCCGGTCTCTGGTGAAGAGCCAGGGACGCGGGTACGTACAGCACCTCGTCCACGTCGGCTCTTGCGGCGTGGGACATCCTTCTTCTGGTGTAGGTCGACAGCGATTCCAGATACCGCCGTGAACCCTCGGCGTACAGAACGCCCAGCGCCAGTGAGGACTTTCCGGAACCGGACACGCCGGCGATCCCGACGATCCCGTGCAGCGGGACGTCTACGTCGACGTTTTTCAGATTGTGGACACGCGCGCCTCTGACAATGATTTTGTTCGGTTGATCCATGTTCTTTCTCCGTTTGTTTTATTGATCCCAGTATACCATACCCGCTTCGTTCCCGCAA
>JAEEUD010000107.1 GCA_016286835.1 Pyramidobacter sp.
AAGGTGACGCGTGCAGACGTTCACAGCGTGGACGAGCTCAAAGCCGAGATCCGCAAGAACATGGAAGAGCGCCTGAAGGCCGAAGCCCGCCTTGCGTCGGAGAACGAGGCTGTGGCGAAGATCGCTGAAGCCGCGACGGTCGATGTCCCCGAGACCATGATCGCCCGCCAGAAGGCGAGCCTGAAGAAGCGCTTCGAGGAAAACGTCAAGGCCCGCACCAAGATGACGCTTGAAGAGTATTACAAGTCTGAAGGCCACGATCTGGCCGAGCTCGAAGAGAATCTGAGCAAGGACGCCCTCCGTGACGTGAAGAACTACCTGGTCGTCGACGCCTGCGCCCGCCAGCTGGGTGTGTCGGTCGAGAAGGAAGACCTTGACGCCGAGATCGCGAAGATGGCCGAGGAGTACGGCATTTCGCCTGAGAGCATCTCCGAGATGCTCAAAAAGCGTCCCGAGGACTTCGAGAACATGATCTCGTCCGCACGTTACCGTAAGACGATGCAGGCGATCATGGCCAAAGTGAAGATCAACGAAGTGAAAAAGGGCGCCAGCCCCGACGCGCCTGCGGCAGAGAACTAATCTCCGATCGACGTTGCTGCGGCACATCCATGCCGCGGCAATTTTTTATCCGGGGCTGGGCCACGAATTTTGAAAGGAGCCCACAACCATGTATTACGTTCCGTATGTTATCGAGCAGACCGGCAGAGGCGAGCGTCAGTACGACATTTATTCGCGGCTGCTCAAGGACCGCATCATCTTTTTAGGTGACGAGATCGACGACACGCTTGCCAATTCTGTTGTAGCGCAGCTGCTTTTCCTCGAGAGCGAAAGCCCGGACAGAGACATCAGCATTTACATCAATTCCCCGGGCGGTTCCGTCTCGGCCGGCCTTGCCATCTACGATACCATCCAGTTCGTCAAATGCGACGTTTCAACGATCGTCGTCGGCATGGCGGCCAGCATGGCAGCCGTGCTGCTGGCCGCGGGAGCGAAAGGCAAGCGTATCGCTTTGCCCAACTCGCGCGTGATGATCCATCAGCCGCTCGGCGGTGCCCAGGGACAGGCCAGCGACATCGAGATCCAGGCGCGCGAGATCGTCAAGACGAAAGAACTGCTCAACAACATCCTTGTCACCCATACGGGACAGTCGATGAAGCGCATCAAGGCCGACAGCGACCGTGATTTCTGGATGAGCGCGCCCGAAGCGCTGGCCTACGGCATCGTCGATAAAGTCATCGACAAGCGATAAGAATCGTTGAACGCCTCGGGCGAGACATCGTTTCGCGCGGGAGGAAGGGAAGAACATGCAAAGAAACGACGACTTCAAACATCGAAATTATCGCTGTTCCTTCTGCGGAAGAGGCGCCGAAGAAGGCGTGACGCTGATTTCCGGCCCTGAAGGGATCAACATTTGCAGCGAATGTGTGAAGCTCTGCAACAGTTATCTTAAAATGACGCCCGACGGTGAGCCTCTGCCTGCTCGCACGAAGGCGGATGAAAATCCGCTTCAATCGCTGGGCAGCCTGCCCAGACCCAAGGAGATCAAGGCGCATCTCGATGAGTATGTGGTCGGCCAGGATTACGCCAAGAAAGCCATTGCCGTGGCCGTCTACAATCACTATAAACGCATCGCGACCGGCGCCAAAGGCGGCGATGTGGAGCTGCAAAAGAGCAATCTTCTGCTCCTCGGGCCGACGGGAAGCGGCAAGACGCTGCTGGCGCAAAGCCTTGCGAAGATGCTCAACGTACCGTTTGCGATCTCGGACGCGACGACGCTGACCGAAGCCGGGTACGTCGGTGAGGACGTGGAAAACGTCCTCGTCCGTCTCGTGCAGGCTGCCGACAACGACATCGCTGCGGCCGAGCGCGGCATCGTTTACATCGACGAGATCGACAAAGTGGCCCGCAAGTCGGAGTCCGCTTCGATCACGCGCGACGTTTCCGGCGAGGGCGTACAGCAGGCGCTGCTGAAAATCCTTGAAGGCACCGTCTCGAACATTCCCCCCAAGGGTGGCCGCAAGCATCCGCAGCAGGAGTTCATCCAGATCAACACGGCGAACATCCTTTTCATTTGCGGCGGTGCGTTCGCCGGGCTGGAGGGAATCGTCGGACGCCGCGTCAACAAGAAAGTGATCGGCTTTGACAGCGACATTCGCGACACGACAGCCGAAGAGCGGTATGATCTGCTCAGGCAGGTCGAGCCGGAGGACCTCGTTTCGTTCGGCTTTATCCCAGAGCTGGTCGGCCGCCTGCCGCTGCTTGTGCCGCTCCAGAGCCTTGACGCCGATGCGCTCGTGCGCGTGCTGACGGAACCGAAAAATTCCCTGATCCGTCAGTACAAGGCCAACTTCGCGATGGAAAACGTCGAACTCGAGTTCGACCCTCAAGCCGTGCGGGCGATCGCAGAAAAAGCGGCGGCCAAGGGCACGGGTGCGCGCGGACTGCGGGCGATCATGGAAAGTCTGATGCTCGATCTGATGTACGAAGTGCCGTCCAGTGAAGAGCCGCTTGAAAAGATCGTCATCACGCCGGAGTACGTGTACGGAACGGGACAGCCCGTCTATGTCAAAAGAACTCCTGCGGAGGTCTCCTAAGTGAACCTCTATGTTTTGCCGTCCCGCGATACCGTGATCTTTCCAGGCGTCATTGCGCCGATCTACGTGGGACGAGGCGCGACGCTGAAAGCGATCGAGCTGGCTGCGACCGCGGAAAAACGGTACATCTTCGTCGCCGTTCAACGCGATCCAACCACCGATGAGCCGGGCGCGGACGATCTCTATGACGTGGGCACGCTCTGCGAGATGCTGCAGATGATCCGGATGCCGGACGGCACCGTCAAACTTTTGCTTGAAGGCAAAGAGCGGATGCGCGCGCGTCAGTACACCGTTGTCGATTCGATGTTCAGCGCCGATCTTGTCTCAGTCCGCAGCAGCTACGTCGAGGACGACCATTTAAAGGCCCTGCTCAAAGAAGTCCTGAGCGTATTTGAGGATTATGTCAACTGTCATCCGCGGCTGCCTCAGGAAATGATCCAGCCGATCGCGGCGGCGGGCGATCCTTCCGTGATCGCCGACATGATCGCGGCCCACATGACGCTAGACGTAAAGCGCAAGCAGGCGCTTCTGGAGTGTTTCCGCACGGACAGCCGTCTTGAGCTGCTGCTCAAGTACCTGCTCTCGGAGATCGAACTGCTGAAACTGGGACGCGAGATCCACATGCGCGTTCAGAAGGAAGTTGACCAGCACCAGAAGGAATATTACCTGCGCGAACAGATGAAAGCGATCCAGGAAGAGCTGAAGATCAATGACTCGCCGGAATCGCTCGAGCTGAAGACGCGCGCCGAACAGGCCGATCTGCCTGAGGCGGTACGTGAAAAGGTCGATGCAGAGCTGACGCGCATGTCGAAAATGCAGGCCATGTCGCCCGAAGCGACGGTTGTACGCACCTACGTCGAATGGCTCCTGGACGTGCCATGGAACGTAAAGCTGCCCGAGCAGACCGATCTGAGTACTGTGCAGAAAACGCTCGACGCCAATCATTACGGACTGAAACGCGTCAAGGACCGTCTGATCGAGTATCTGGCCGTGCGCAAGCAGGCCGGGAAAATGGCCCGCGCGCAGATCCTCTGCCTGATCGGTCCTCCCGGTGTGGGTAAAACGTCGCTGGGAAAATCCGTTGCTGAGGCGCTGGGACGCAAGTTCGTGACGTTCTCGCTGGGCGGGATGCGCGATGAGGCGGAGATTCGCGGACATCGGCGCACCTACATCGGCGCGCTGCCCGGAAGGATCGTTCAGAAGCTGAAAGAAGCCGGCTGCTCCAATCCTGTCATGCTGCTCGACGAAGTTGACAAGATCGGCTCCGACTTCCGCGGCGACCCGGCCAGTGCTCTGCTGGAAGTGCTCGACCCCGAGCAGAATTCGCATTTTACCGATCATTATCTGGAACTTCCCGTCGATTTGAGCGACGTGCTTTTCATCACAACCGCCAACGTCTCGCACACCATTCCGTCGCCGCTGCTTGACCGCATGGACGTGATCCAGCTTTCCAGCTACCTTCCGGAAGAAAAACTCCACATTGCCAAGGAGCACCTCCTGCCGCGCGTTTTTGCCGAAAGCGGCCTGACGAAAAAGGACCTGGCACTTTCCGACGCCGTTCTCAAGACGATCATCGCCGATTACACGCGCGAGGCCGGTGTCCGCGAGCTTGACCGCAAGCTCGCGACGCTCTGCCGCAAAGTCGTGCGTGCGCGCCTTGAATGTGAAGAAAAAGGCGAGGCCGCCGGGAAGACGCGGATCGGCGTCAAAAATCTGCACGAGTATCTGGGAGCGCCTCATTCGCCCGACGTGCGGCTGCCCAAACAGCCCGAAGCGGGTGTCGCGGTCGGTCTGGCCTGGACGGCCGCCGGCGGCGACGTGATGCCGATCGAAGCCGTGAAGATGAGCGGCCGCGGCGAACTCAAACTGACCGGCAATCTCGGACACGTCATGCAGGAGTCGGCGATGACGGCCTTGGGCTTTGTCAAATCGCACTGGAAAGAGCTTTCCGGCGGCACGGCCGAACCCAAATGGCACAGCGTCAGCCTGCATTTGCACGTTCCCGAGGGGGCCATCCCCAAGGACGGTCCGTCTGCTGGCGTAGCGATGGCGATCGCGCTGTTTTCGGCGCTTTCCGGCCGCAGATATCGGCCCGGCTTTGCCATGACAGGCGAGATCTCCTTGCGCGGCGATGTACTGCCCATCGGCGGCCTGCGTGAAAAAACGCTTGCGGCCAAGCGATACGGCATCGTCGATCTCTTCGTGCCCGAAGCCAACCGTCCCGACGTGGAGGATATGGAGCCGTGGATCAGCGAAGGCGTCAATTTTACGTTTGTTCGCAAGGCTTCTCAGGTGTTCGACGCTGTGCTTGAAAAAGAGGCCGAAAAATGAGCGTCTGGAAGGCCAAACTGACCTGCACGGCCTATGAAACGAAGCAGTTTCCTGCCGGAAACCTGCCGGAGATCGCTTTGGCGGGCCGTTCGAATGTCGGCAAGTCCTCGCTGCTCAACAAACTCGTGGGGCAGAAAATGGCCCATGTCAGCGCCTCGCCCGGCATGACGCGCAGCGTCAATTTCTTCGCCGTACAGGCACCGCGGCCGTTCGTCCTCGTCGATCTGCCCGGCTACGGTTACGCGGCCCGAAGCAGAGACGAGCGGGGCGGCTGGGCGAAACTGATCGAGAGCTACATCGAGCGCCGCGAGGAACTGGCGCTGGTCGTTCATCTGATCGATATCCGTCACGGTCTGAAAGACACGGACCGCAAACTCCAGGAATGGCTGACGGATCTTGGCGTTCCGGTACTTTCCGTTTTCACGAAAGCTGATAAAATAGCGAAGACGAAACGCCGCAGTACGATCAACGGCTATCTTGACGATAAAATTTATTCATGGGGACTTCCTCTGGCCGTCTCAGTAGACGAGCCGGAGACGATCGAAGCGCTCAGGGGCCAGATCGAAAGCTATCTGGAACAGGCGCTTTCAGAAAACGAAAGTTAAAGTGGGGAGGAAATCGCAATGCCTACGCGCAATGGAGACCTTTCAAAGAACTACGATCCCGCGCCGCTTGAAGGCAAGTGGTATCAGTGGTGGATCGACCAGGGGCTGTTCGACGCGAAAGTTGACCACAGCAAGAAAGCCTTCTCGATCGTTCTTCCTCCGCCGAACGTCACTGGCGCCCTGCACATGGGGCACGCCTATGACCAGACCTTCCAGGACATCCTTGCCCGCTACAAAAGAGCGCGCGGCTATTCCGTGCTCTGGCTGCCGGGCACTGACCACGCCGGCATCGCCACTCAGAATGTCGTCGAGCGCCGTCTCGCCAGCGAGGGCAAATCACGCCATGATCTTGGCCGCGAGGCGTTCGTCAAACGCACCTGGGAGTGGAAGGAAGAATACCGCAACCGCATCGTCAACCAGATGAAGGCCCTTGGCGACTCGTGCGACTGGAAACGTGAACGTTTCACGATGGACGAGGGGCTGAGCCGTGCTGTCCGCACCGTGTTCTGCCGCCTCTACGAAAAAGGCCTGATCTACAAGGGCAAGTACATCGTCAACTGGTGTCCGCGCTGTCACACGGCGCTCTCTGATATCGAAGTGGAACACAGCGAAGAAATGGGGCACATGTACTACGTGCGCTACCATTTCAAGGATAGCTCGGACTTCATCATGATCGCAACGACCCGTCCCGAGACGATCCCCGCCGACGTGGCGGTGGCCGTGCATCCGAGCGACGAAGCTCACGCTTATGCCGTCGGCCGCGAGGTGGTCGTACCGATGACGGGCGGCAAGACGATCCCCGTGATCGCCGACCGGATGGTTGATCCCGCGTTCGGCACCGGCTTTGTGAAGATCACGCCGGCGCACGATCCCAACGACTTCCAGGTGGGACGCACGCACGAGCTTGAGCCCATCCAGATCATCGACGGCGACGGCAAGATGTTCAACCTGCCCGAAGCTGCGAAGGCGATGGACGGCATGAACGTGGCGGACGCCCGCGCCAAGAGCGTCGAGTTGCTCGAAGCCGAAGGTGTGCTCGACCACATCGAGGATCTGCCACACCAGGTCGGTCACTGCTACCGCTGCGGCACGACGGTGGAACCGTACCTGAGCGAACAATGGTTCGTCAAGGTCGCTCCGCTTGCCGAGCGTGGAGTCGAGGCGTCCAAGGCGGGCCGTATGAAGTGGATCCCCGCCCAGTGGGACCGCACG